>CBFGQE010000051.1:0-11479 GCA_965650815.1 uncultured bacterium | reverse complement strand
ATCGTCGCGATGCTGGAGGAGCGCAAGAAGCGCATCGCCGAAAGCATGGCCAACGCGGACAAGATCAAGGCCGACCTCGCCAACGCCGAAGCCAAGTCCCGCGAACTCGTCGCCCAGGCCGGAACCCAGGCCAACAAGATCATCGAAGAGACCCGCGCCGCCGCCGCTAAGATCACCGAGCAGGAGACCCAGAAGGCCGTGGCCGCCGCCGCCCAGATCATCGCCAAGGCGAAGGAATCGAACGAGGCCGAGCTGGTCCGCATGAAGGCCGAACTCCGCAAGGAAGTCACCCGCCTCGTGGTCGAGACCAGCGCCAAGGTCACGGGCAACATTCTGACCGTCGAACAGAAGCAGCGCTTGGCCGACGACGCCAACAAGCAGCTCGTCAACAACTGATCCTGCCGAGCCGCTCCCACGATGAAGATCTCGAAGCAATCCCGCCGCGACGCCAAGACGTTGTTCAACGTCTGCCGCGTCAACGGTCTGCTCGACGAGAACCGCGTCCGCCAGGCCGTGACCGAGGTCATCGCCAAGAAGCCGCGCGGCTACGTCGGCACGCTCCACCAGTTCAAGCGGCTGGTGAAGCTGGACCTCGACCGCCGTTCCGCGCGGGTCGAGAACGCGGTCGAGACCACTCCGGCGCAGATGGAGGCCATCAAGGCCAACCTCGCCAAGCAGTATGGTCCGGGCCTCGACGTGACCTTCTGGGTGAACCCGGCGCTGATCGGCGGCCTCCGCGTGAAGGTCGGCAGCGACGTGTATGACGGCAGCGTGGCGGGTCGCCTCGCGGCTTTGAGCACCAGCAACTGATCCGGCAGATTCCGGCTCCTTTTTCCACTTTCAACTCTGACCAAGCAGCAATGAGCAACCTCCTCCAGGATATCGAAGCGCAGATCGCCGGCGTGAAGACCAGCGTCGCGAAGCAGAACGTCGGCGTCGTCCGGGAAATCTCCGACGGCGTGGCCAAGATCGAAGGCCTCACCGATGCGATGCTCAACGAGATGCTCGACTTCGGAAACGGCATCATCGGCCTCGCCTTGAACCTCGAAGAAACCGAGGTCGGCGCCATCATCCTCGGCGACTACCTCTCCGTGCGCGAAGGCACCGAGGTCCGCACCACCGGCAAGCTGCTCTCCGTGCCCGTGGGCAAGGGATTGCTCGGCCGCGTCGTCAACACCCTCGGCCAGCCCGTCGATGGCAAGGGACCGATCACCGCCACCGCCCAGTATCCGGTGGAGAAGATCGCCCCCGGCATCGTCAAGCGCCGCTCCGTCAGCCAGCCGCTCCAGACCGGCATCATGGCCATCGACGCCATGATCCCCGTAGGCCGTGGCCAGCGCGAATTGATCATCGGTGACCGCTCCACCGGCAAGACCACGATCGGCGTGGACGCGATGATCAACCAGTCCAAGATCAACAAGCAGAACAAGGGTGTTGCCGGATTCCGCCCCGTCTACAACATCTACGTCGCGGTCGGCCAGAAGCAGTCGAACATCGCCCGCGTCATCGCCGAGCTGGAGAAGGCCGGTGCGTTGGAAGACACCATCGTGGTCGTCGCCGCCGCCTCCGACTCCGCCGCGAACCAATACATCGCCCCGTTCTCCGGTGCGGCGATGGGCGAATGGTTCATGGACAACGGCATGGATGCGTTGATCATCTTCGACGATCTTTCCAAGCAGGCCGTGGCCTACCGCCAGGTGTCCCTCGTGCTGAAGCGTCCCTCCGGCCGCGAAGCGTATCCCGGCGACGTTTTCTATCTGCACAGCCGCTTGCTGGAACGCAGCGCCCGTGTCGGCGAGAAGTATGGCGACGGTTCCTTGACCGCGCTGCCGATCATCGAGACCCAGGCGGGCGACGTCTCGGCCTACATCCCGACGAACGTCATCTCCATCACCGACGGCCAGATCTATCTGGAAACCGACCTCTTCTATCAGGGCATCCGTCCTGCAATCTCGGTCGGTCTCTCCGTCTCCCGCGTCGGTTCCGCCGCGCAGATCAAGGCGATGAAGCAGGTCGCCGGCAAGATCAAGCTGGACCTCGCCCAGTTCCGCGAACTCGCGGCCTTCGCGCAGTTCGGCTCCGACCTTGACGCCAAGACACAGGCCACGCTCGAGCGCGGCAAACGCATCGTCGAGCTGTTCAAGCAGGCCCAATACAACCCGATCCCGGTCGAGATCCAGAGCTCCATCCTCTGGACCATGCAGAACGGTCTGCTGGACGACGTGCCGGTCGAGAAGGTGAAGGACTTCCAGAACAAGCTGACCCAGTTCCTCCAGGACCGGAAGCCGACCACGTTGGACAAGATCCGCACCGAGAAGGCGTTCTCCGACGCTCTCGCCGCCGAGCTCAAGGCCGCCGTGCTTGAGTTCAAGCAGAGCTACCGCTGATCGGCCCGTTGGCCCCGCGCAACGAACCTTAACCGCACATGCCCAGCACACGCGACATCCGCCGCCGCATCAAGTCGGTCAAGAACACCGCCCAGATCACCAAGGCGATGCAGATGGTGGCTTCCGCCAAGATGCGCAAGGCCCAGCAGGCCGCGCTCTCCGGCCGCCCCTACGCCACCTTGATGAACGAGGTGCTGGCGGCCGCGACCGCCGGTGCCGGGGAATTCACCCACCCATTGATGCAGGTGCGCGAGGTCAAGAAGCGCGCGGTCATCCTGGTCAGCACGGACAAAGGCCTGTGCGGTGCCTTGAACACGAACCTGCTCCGCGAGGCGGCCAAGTTCGACAAGAACACCACGGTCTTCATCACCGCCGGCCGCAAGGGCGCGCAGTTCGTGGCCCGCCTGAAACGCGAGCTGGGGGCCGAGTTCACCTACAAGGACACGCCGCAGTTCGCCGAAGCCCGCGCCATCGCCAAGTTCGCCCAGGACCTTTTCGTCGAGGGCAAGGTGGACCAGGTGGACGTGCTCTATAGCAACTTCATCTCGACCCTCGTTCAGAAGCCCGAGGTCCGGCAGCTGCTCCCGATCGTCAAGATCGAGAAGCTCGTGGCCGGGGTGGACGGCGACCACGCCAGCGAGGAACTCGGCCAGGCCGAGCGGGAATACCTGTTCGAGCCCGGAGCCGCCGACCTCCTCGGCAGCCTTCTGCCGCATTACGTAAACTTCCAGGTCTTCCAGGTCCTCCAGGAAGCCAAGGCTTCCGAGCAGAGCGCCCGGATGGTCGCCATGAAGAACGCGACCGACAACGCCAAGCAGATCATCAAGGATCTCACGCTGGAGTATAACAAGCTCCGCCAGGCCAACATCACCAAGGAGCTGCTGGAAATCACCAGCGCGGCCATGGCGATGGGCTGAACCCGATAAACTTTTTCTCCGACCGTCATTTTTCATCAATCGCCCATGAACAAAGGCAAAATCGTCCAGATCATCGGTCCCGTGGTGGACGTGGAATTCGCCGGCGCCCTGCCCGCGATCTACAACGCGCTGACCATCAACTTCACCCCGCCCGGCGGCGAGCCCACCAAGCTGACGCTCGAAGTGCAGCAGCACCTCGGCGACAACTGGGTCCGCGCCGTCGCGATGAGCACCACCGAAGGTCTCAAGCGCGGCCAGGAAGTGACGGACAACGGCGCTCCGATCTCCATGCCCGTCGGCGAAGGCGTCATGGGCCGCGTCTTCAACGTCACCGGCGACCCGGTGGACGAGCAGGGACCGGTCAAGGCCGACAAGTATTACCCCATCCATCGCAATGCTCCGGCGCTCGTGGACCAGTCCACCTCGCCCCAGATCCTGACCACCGGCATCAAGGTCATCGATCTGATCTGCCCCTTCTTGAAGGGTGGCAAGGTCGGTGCGTTCGGTGGCGCCGGCGTCGGCAAGACCGTCGTCATCATGGAGCTGATCAACAACATCGCGAAGCTGCACGGCGGCGTTTCGATGTTCGCCGGCGTCGGTGAGCGCACCCGCGAAGGCAACGATCTCTACAACGAAATGATCGAGGCCGGCGTCATCAAGGTGGAAACCGACGCCAAGGGCCATCCCAAGATGGGCGAGAACGGCCAGCCGATCATCAAGGAAGGTTCCCGCATCGGTCTGGTTTACGGCCAGATGAACGAGCCACCCGGAGCCCGTCTCCGCGTCGCGCTCTCGGCCCTCGCCGTGACCGAGTATTTCCGCGACGAGAAGAACCAGGACGTGCTCCTGTTCGTGGACAACATCTTCCGCTTCTCGCAGGCCGGTTCCGAAGTGTCCGCGCTGCTCGGCCGCACGCCGTCGGCCGTCGGTTACCAGCCCACGCTGGCCGCCGAGATGGGCAATCTCCAGGAACGCATCACCTCCACGAAGAAGGGTTCCATCACCTCCTTCCAGGCCGTGTATGTGCCCGCCGACGACTTGACCGACCCCGCGCCGGCCACGACGTTCGCGCACTTGGATGCGACCATCGTGCTCGAGCGTTCGATCGCCGAGTTGGGCATCTTCCCCGCCGTCGATCCTCTAGCGTCCAACTCCCGCGCCTTGGCGCCCGAGTTCGTCGGCGAAGAGCACTACAACGTCGCCCGCGGCGTCCAGAAGGTGCTCCAGCGCTACAAGGATCTGCAGGACATCATCGCGATTCTCGGCATGGACGAGCTCTCGCCCGAGGACAAACTGACTGTCTTCCGTGCCCGTAAGATCCAGAAGTTCCTCAGCCAGCCCTTCACCGTGGCCCAGCAGTTCACCGGCCGCGAAGGCAAGCAGGTGCCGGTCGCCGAGACCGTCCGTGGCTTCAAGGAAATCTTGGAAGGCAAACACGACGATGTGCCCGAGAACAACTTCTACATGAAGGGCAGCATCGACGAGATCAAAGACTAGTCCCCGTGTCCTAATCTCAATCTCACTCTTAATCATGATCGAATCAGATTAAGATCAGGACTGAGATGAAGATTAAGACCCAGACCACATGGCTACGCTGAAACTCGAAATCGTCACGCCCGAGGCGAAGATCTACTCCGAAAACGTGGAGATGGTCACGCTGCCCGGCGTGCAGGGCGAGATGGGCATCTACCCGATGCACATCCCGCTGATGACCCAGGTGTCCGCCGGCGAGATCTGCGCCCGCAAGAACGGCCAGGATCACTTCTTGGCCGTGGGCGATGGTTTCGCCGAGATCACCGGCGAGCGGGTGGCCATTCTGACCGACATGGCCATCAAGGCCGACGACATCGACGAGCAGAAGGCCGAAGAGGCCCGCAAGCGCGCCGAGGCCCGTCTCGCCGAGAAGCTGTCCGACGAGGAGAACGCCACCGTGCAGGCGGCGCTGCTCAATTCGCTGGCCCAGTTGAAGGTCAAACGCCGCAACCGGAACTGATCCGGACGCGGTTGGAACCATCCTTTTGCGAAACGGGCGCCTTGAGCGCCCGTTTTCATGTATGCCGAAACTCGCCTTCGAAGTGCCCCACTTGCTCGGCCGCGAAGCCGCCATCGAGCGGCTCCAGCGCGCCTTGGCAGACGTGCTGCCTGCGGCCGGAGACCGCGTGTCCGATCTGACGGCCGATTGGTCGCCCAACGGATGCGTCTTCCGTTGCCGAGTGATGGGGATGACCTTGCAGGGCTGCGTGGAGGTATCGTCGGCCGCCGCGAAGCTTGAAGCCGATCTGCCCTTCGCAGCCCTGCCGTTCATGGGCAAGATCGAGGCCGACGCGCGACGGCGCTTGGCCGCGATCCTGGCCTAGCAGACAGGCGTTTTCGCCCGTGTTCACGGGCCTTTGGACCGCCACGGGGATTGCCGCTTGACCCGTGGACTACCCTACCTAGCATCCGCGAGCTTTTTTGATCCATGACCAACGCGATTCTCGCCCTTGAAGACGGAACGGTGTTCCGAGGCCGGGCCTTCGGCGCCGCCGCCACCGCCCTTGGCGAGGTGTGCTTCAACACCTCGATGACCGGTTATCAGGAGATCCTCACCGACCCCTCCTACAAGGGCCAGATCGTCACGATGACCTATCCGCTCATCGGCAACTACGGCGTGAACACCCGCGACGTCGAATCCTGGCGCGCGCACGTGGCCGGCTTCGTCATCCGCGAACTTTCCCCCGTGGTCAGCAATTGGCGCGCGGACCAGTCGCTCGACGAATATCTCAAACAGGCGGGCATCCCCGGCATCTCCGGTGTCGATACCCGTGCGTTGACCAAGAAGCTCCGCGTGCGCGGCGCGCTCAAGGGCTTGGTCAGCACCCTGCCGATGACCGACGACGAAGCCGTCCGCCAGGCCCGCGAATGGCCCGGTTTGGTCGGCGTGGACTACGTCAAGGAAGTCACCCACAAGGAATCCTTCCTCTGGGACGCGAAGGACGAGCAGAGCGGCAGCTTCGCCATTCCGGTGGGCTCCGAGGCTCCGGCCAATCCCCGCCAGCTTTCCAAGCCTCTGCCCGCCGCCGACATTCCGATCGTCGCCTACGACTTCGGGATGAAATACAACATCCTGCGCCGTCTCCGGCAGCACGGGTTCAAGGTTCAGGTCGTGCCCGCCACGACTCCGGCCGCCGAGGCGTTGAAGCACAAGCCCGCCGGCATCTTCCTCTCCAACGGCCCCGGCGATCCGTCGGCGCTCGGCTACGCGGTCAGCGCCACGCAGGAACTCGTGAAGAGCGGCATCCCGATCTTCGGCATCTGCCTCGGCCACCAGATCCTCGGCCAGGCGTTCGGCGGAAAGACCTTCAAGCTCAAGTTCGGTCACCGGGGCGGCAACCAGCCGGTGAAGGACTTCGAGACCGGCCGGGTCGAGATCACCTCGCAGAACCACGGCTTCGCGGTCGATCCCGCCTCGTTGCCGTCCGACGTGGCGGTGAACCGCGTGAACCTGAACGACCAGACGGTCGAAGGATTGCGCCACAAGACGAAGCCGATCTTCTGCGTGCAGTATCATCCCGAAGCCTCGCCGGGGCCGCACGATTCCACGCCGCTGTTCGCCGAGTTCCGGCGGATGATCGAGGCGAAGTGACGTTCTTTCGCGACGACCGAAGGTCTCCAGCCGCCTATCGGCCTGTCCCGGGGGGATTTAACCGGTTGACTCGGAAGGTCGGGTTTCAATAATCATCCGCGATCCGCGCTATGCCAAAACTCGTTGTCCTCAGCCAGGGTCTGACCGGCCTGTCCTACGAACTGAAAGTGGAAAAAACCACGGTCGGTCGCATCGAGGACAACGCCTTCCAGATCGCGGAACCCAGCGTCTCCAGCCATCACTGCGAGTTCCTGCTCCGGGGCAACGACGTCGTCGTCAAGGATCTCAACTCCACCAACGGCACCTTCCTCAATGGCCAGCCCGTGACCGGCGAAGCCGTGGTCAAGGCCGGCCAGATCGTCCGCTTGGGCCAGGTGGAAGTGCGCGTGGAAGGCGCGGAACCGGCCAAGAAGGTCGTGGACCGCACCATGATCATGCCCAAGGGCGTGAAGGTGGACGAACTCAGCCACGCGGGCACCCAGCCCTCGGCCTTCACCAAGGATTCCCCGTTCTCCAAGAAGGACAACAAGGGCACCAAGCTCTTCATCGCCGGAGCGATCGTCCTCGGCGTGGTCATCATCGCCGCCGTGGTCCTCGCCTTCATGAAGTCGGGAACGATGGAGTGATTGCCGGTAGCCCGGCTGAAACAGAAAGACCGGCTTGGATCTCAAGCCGGTCTTTTGCTTTTCGGCGACAAGCTTGGTTCAAGCCTCCTTCAACCACCGCGCCACGTCGCGGGCGGCGTAGGTGATCAGGATGTCGGCTCCGGCGCGGCGCATGGCGAGGAGCGATTCCAACATGACGGCCTTCTCGTCGATCCAGCCGTTGGCGGCGGCGGCCTTCACCATCGAATACTCGGCGCTGACGTGATACGCGGCGGTGGGCAGGCGGAACTCGGTCTTCACCCGGTGGATGATGTCCAAGTAGGCCAGCGCCGGCTTCACCATGACGATGTCGGCGCCTTCCTGGATGTCCAAGGCGACTTCGCGTAGCGCTTCCTCGGCGTTGGCCGCATCCATCTGGTAGCTGCGGCGGTCGCCGAAGTGCGGGGCCGATTCTGCCGCGTCGCGGAACGGACCATAGAAGGCGGAGGCGAACTTGGCCGCGTAGGCCATGATCGGCGTGTTCTGGAAACCCGCGCCATCCAACGCCTGCCGGATCGCGCCGACACGGCCATCCATCATGTCGCTCGGGGCAATGATGTCCGCACCGGCTTCGGCGTGGCTGACAGCGGTCTGAGCGAGCAGCTTCAACGAGGGATCGTTCAGGATCTCGCCATGACCGCTGACGAGGCCGCAGTGGCCGTGGCTCATGTATTCGCAGAGGCAAACATCGGTCACGACCAGCAGCTCCGGCAGCTCCTTCTTCAAAGCCCTAACCGTCTGCTGGACGATGCCGTTCTTCGCATAAGCACCGGAGGCCTTGGAGTCCTTGCGGTCGGGAATGCCGAAGAGCAGCACGGCGGGCACGCCTAGGGAATAGGCTTCCACGGCGTCGCGCACCGCTTCATCCACCGAGAGCTGATGCACGCCCGGCATGGAGCCGATGGGTTTGCGCAGCTTCTTTCCGGACCGGGCGAAGAAAGGGAGGATCAACTGCTCGGCGTTGAGACGCGTTTCCCGCACCAGCCGCCGCAGGGCGGGGGACTGGCGGAGGCGGCGGGGACGAACGACGGGAAACACGGGCGACAAAGACATGGGCGCACGCTAGAAAAATCCCGGAGTCGCGGCAATGGCTTGGGTGACGGACTTGGTTGGGTTAGCTTCGCCGCCATGAACCGGCTCAAGGTTGGCCTGATCGTCACGGGCGTGGCGTTGATCTTCATTCTCGGCCTCTTGTTGGGCGGCATCGTCGGCCGGATGTTGCCGCAGGCGGGCACGCCGCTGATCGCCAACACCACAACGGTCGTTCGCCAGATCCAGTCGCTCAACGAACTCGTCACGGTGAAGTTCTCCCTGGAGAAGGTTGTCGTGCTGGAAGACGCCAAGTGGTATGGCGATAACCGCGTCACGCTCGTCGCCCACGGCACGGTCAAGGCGGGCATCGATCTCCAGAAGCTCCAGCCCGGCGACATCGCCATCAGCGACCGCAAGATCCGCCTCACCCTGCCGACCGCCTCCGTGACCGACGCCTACCTGAACGACCGCGAAACCCAGGTGCTGGAGCGCAGCACGGGGATGATGCGGGTCTTCGACAAGACGCTGGAACAGGAGGCGCGCAAACAGGCGGTGGGACATCTCATCGTCGCCGCCAAGAAGTCCGGCATCGTCGCCGAAGCGCAGGACCGGGCGAAGCTCCAGCTCATCGCCCTGCTGCTCCAGGCGGGCTTCGACGAAGTGGACGTGCAGTTCCGCACGGAACTGCCGCCGCTGATGTGAACTGCCAAGACGAGGCCAAGAGCCTTGTCCCGGATGAACGCGAGCGGCTAGGTTGGAGGCATGTCGCAAGTTCGCGGTCTCTGGTTCGTGCTGCTCCTCGTGCAGTTGGCGTGCGTCTTCGGCGCCTTCGCGCTGCGGGAAAAGCACCCGACGCTCTCCATCGCCTGCTGGGTGGTCTTCGCGTTCCTGCTCGTGCTGAAATACGTGCTGATGTTCCGTCGGACGAAGCGGCTGGCCGAAGACTCGCAGCGCCAGCAGGACGAAGCTTCAAGGAATCCGTAAGCAACCCACGTTCTCCGCAAAACAAAAAAGCCCGCCGGATCGTTCCGGCGGGCTGGATCGTTTTCGGGGAAAGGCTACTTCAGCAGCTCCTCGGCGATCTGCACGGCGTTGAGCGCGGCGCCTTTGAGGAGCTGGTCGCCGGAGACCCAGAAGCACAGGCCGTTGTCCAACGCGCAGTCGAGACGCAGGCGGCCGATCTGGCAGTTGTCCTTCTCGGCGGTGAAGAGCGGCATCGGGTATTGCTTGTTCGCGGGATCGTCCACGACTTCGAGTCCGGGCGCGGCCTTGAGCGCGGCGTAGGCGGCTTCGAGCGAGACGGGCTTCTCGAACTCCGCGCTGACGGCGACGGAGTGGGCGCGGTAGATCGGCACGCGCACGCAGGTTACGGAGGCGCGGAACGCCGGGTGATGCATGATCTTCCGGCCTTCGTTCTCCATCTTCATCTCTTCCTTGGTGTAGCCAGTGGGCAGGAAGGAATCGACGTGCGGCAACACGTTGAAGGCGATCTGGTGCGGATAGACCTCCTTCGTCACCGGCTGCTTCTGGACGATCTGCTCCACCTGCTTCTCCAGTTCTTCCAACGCCTTCGCGCCGGTGCCGGAAACGGCTTGGTAGCTGGAAGCGAAGATGCGCTTCACGCCGAAGGCCTGGTGCAGGGGATAGAGCGCCATCAGCGTGATGGCGGTGGTGCAGTTCGGGTTCGCGATGATGCCCTTGTGCAGCTTCACGTCGCCCGGGTTGATCTCGGGAATGACGAGCGGGACGTTCGGGTCCTGGCGGAAGTAGCTGGAGTTGTCCACCACGACGCAACCGGCGGCCACGGCCGCCGGGGCGAAGTCGCGGGAGATGCTGCCGCCGGCGCTGAAGAGCGCGATGTCGATGCCCTTGAACGAATCCTTGGTCAGCTCGGTGACGGTGATCTCGGTGCCCTTGTAGGTCAGTTTCTTGCCGACCGAGCGGGCGGAGGCGAGCAAGGTCAGCTTGCCCACCGGGAAATTGCGTCGTTCCAGTGTCTTGATCATTTCGACACCGACAGCGCCTGTGGCACCGACGATGGCGACGTGCGGATTCCGGTTCATAAGGGGCGGCGAGAATATCGTCGGCCGGGGGGGTGTCAAACGGTCGCTGGCCGATCCGCAAGAGCCTATTTCAGGCGAAAGGTTTTCGCCGCCGCGTCGAAGACGAAGACCATGCGGGACTCCTGGAACGAGGTGCAGGAGGCGGTGAGGGCGATCTTGTCGTCGCCCGGTCCGGGGAAAAGGTAGAAGAGCTGGAGGATCTCGCCGTCGCCCAGCCGGGAGCGGACGCGCCATCGGCGGCCTTTGAGACCGGAGACGGTGACGAACTCCGTGTCCTCCAGGACGACGGGCTGGTTCAGTAGCTCGGGCAGGGCGGTCTTGCCCTGCACCAGGTAGAGCTCAAAAGCGGTGGGGATCTTCTCCCGGGTGACCCGGATGTTGGAACGGTAGCCGGGGTATTTCGGTTCCTGGGCCAGCGGGTAGGCCAGTTCCGGCACCTTGGCGGCGGACCAGCCGGCCGGCATTCGGTAGGCGAAGCCGCCCGAGGCATCGGCCAACTCGTCGCCAAGGACGTTTTCCTCCGCCCCCGTGAGGGCGGCGGCGGGTGAGGGAGGGGCGGACACGGGTTCGCAACCGAGGCCAACCAGCGCCGGCACAAGGACCATTCGCTCCCAAGCGATCCGCATGGGCCGAGACTGGAAGACCGGCTCCGGCGAAGTCACGACCGGACTTTCCTGCGGAGAGCGATCTCGGCGGAGCGTGATCCCATCCCCGTTTGCACATCGGCGCGCCATCGCTAAGGTCCGCCGATGTTCATCACCGGTCTCGGCACTTCCGTGCCCGCGCAATGCTACTCGCAGCGGGAATGCTG
>CBFGQE010000050.1:0-11614 GCA_965650815.1 uncultured bacterium | reverse complement strand
TTGCTGGACCTGTCCCTGCCCACGCCCGCCGAGAACCTCGCGCTCGACGAGGCGCTGCTCGATCGGTGCGACGCGGGCGGCCCGGAAAGCTTGCGGTTCTGGGAATCGCCCGCGCCGTTCGTCGTCGTCGGCTACGGCAACCGCATCGCCACCGAGGTCAACCTCGCCGCCTGCGCCGAAACCGGCGTCCCGGTCCTCCGGCGCTGCAGCGGCGGCGGCACCGTCGTCCAAGGTCCCGGCTGCTTGAACTACAACTTGGTTCTCCGTCTCCCGACCGATGGACCGCTGGCCACCGTCACGGGCACCAACCGCTTCATCATGGAACGGATGCGCGACGCCCTCCGGCCGCTGCTCCGGGACCGTGTCGTGGTCGAAGGCCACACGGACCTGGGCGTGGAGTGCTGGAGTGCTGGAGCAACGGGAGAAACGGACTCACTCCACCACTCCACCACCCCACCCCACTGCTCCCCGGTCATCCGCAAGTTCTCCGGCAACGCCCAGCGCCGTCGCCGTCACGCGCTCGTCTTCCACGGCACGTTGCTGCTGGGCTTCGACCTCGCGCAGATCGCGCGTTTGTTGAACCATCCTTCGACCGAGCCCGACTACCGCACGGGCCGCAGCCATCTCGACTTCGTGACCAATCTCCCGCTCTCCGGTTCCGCCGTGCGCCAAGCCGTCGCCCAAGCATGGTCCGCCCACGAACCAGCCGATCCCCTGCCCGACCTCTCCGAGCTGGTCGCCAAGTATCGTTCCCCGGAATGGAACGAGCGGCTGTGAACCGGGTCAGGAGATAGGGCGACGGCTCCTACCAGGTCCCCCCTTCCGCGACCACCGCTCCAACTGCCCGTTCCACGCCCCGGGAAACGGCAATCGCCAGAGCGAGCCCCAGAGGATCGCCTTCACCTCCGCCCGCGACACCTTGATCCGCACGGCGGGATCGAGCACCGGCCCGGTTCGCAGCTTGGCCAAGGTGCGGACGCCGATCAGCACCGGCCACGCGCAGGCCAGGCGCACGCGGCGCTGGTTCATCGGCAGCGTCGTCGTGTAGGCCCACCCGGCGGCCAAGTGGCTCTCCGCATCGGCCAGCAAACGGTCATGGACAGGGCGGAAGCGCGGTTCGTTCTCCGGTCGCAGCAGGTCTTCGGGCACCAGGCCCGCTTCGGACAAGGATTGCCGGGGCACGTAGCAACGGCCCTGGCGGAGGTCGCGCGGCAGGTCGCGCAGGATGTTGACCAGTTGCAGGCCCTGGCCGAAGCGGACGCCGTTTTCGAGGAACCGGTCGAAGTTGCCAAACGGGTGGGCGGGGAACAGATATCTTCGGCAAACATGGGTCCAGAATTCACCCACACATCCCGCCACGCGGTAGGTGTAGTCGTCCAGTTCCGCCGCCGTGGCCAGGGCGCGCGGCGCATCGCCGCCGGTCCGGCCGACCTCGAACCGCCTCAGGTCCAGTTCCTGGCCGGAGGTGATGGTGTCGAGCACCTGCCGGACAAGGCGCTGGTCTTCCGGGGCCATCCGCGCCAGGACGGCGACGCCTTCTTCGATCCGCTCCAGCAAGACGCGTTCGGCCGCCGAGCCGCCTCCGGGCACGGCGGGTTGCGCGGCGGCCAGATCGTCGAAGCGCACCGCTTCGGACGATTCGCCGAGCAACCGGGAGCGAAGCTGGGCCAGCGCGGCCAAGCGCCGTTCCACCGGGACCAGTTCCGTATCGGCGATCGTGTCCGTGGCCCGCGCCAACAGGTAGGCCAGGCCGATGGGACGCCGCACGCCCCGGGGCAGAACCCGGATCGTCAGGTAAAACGAGCGCGACACGTCGCGCAGCAGACTGGTCAGAAGATCGGCGGAGGCCATGCGGCGCGGCGACTGAACCAGTTCGACGCAGGCGCGCCAACAGGTTTGGCGACCGGCGGATGTTCCGGGCAGGCATCAAGTCTTCGTCCGCCGTGCCGTTGTCCGGAGGATGCGCGTGGATGGAACCATCGCCAAACCAGCGGGTCACGAGCCGAATGCCGGATTGAATGTCGCCTTCGAGTGTCGTTCACTGCCGGGCGTCCCCGCCGTCCCGGACGCCATCCGATGAACCCTTTGCCCCGAAACTTTTCCGCCCGATGACGGCCCAGGCACCAGCACACCCTGCCACTCCCAAAACCTCCGCGCGCCGCCGCCTGTCCGGCGCGCTGGTGTCCATTCTGGGATTGGCCCTGTCGCTGGCGGCGTTCGTCGTCTCCCGGAACTTCGAGAACCGGCGGGTCGAGAATGAATTCCGCATCCTCTCCGACCGCAACGCGACGAAGATCCAGAACGGGGTGAACGGTTTCGCCGAGATCCAGAACCTCCTGCGGCTCTACTTCGAGCATTCCGAAAACGTCACCCGCGCCGAGTTCCACAGCCTGAGCACGAACCTGTTGCGCGACACCGAAGCCATCCAGGCGCTGCAATGGGTCTCCATCGTCCCCCACGCGGAGCGCGCCGACTTCGAGGCGCGGATCGCGGCCGAGGGCCGGCCCGGCTTCGCCATCCGCAACCGGGGGGCCGACGGCCGTTTCTTCGTCGCGCCCCAGGCGGAGGACTATTGGCCCATCACCTACTGCGAACCGATGGCGGGCAACGAGACGGTGCTGGGCTACAACCTCCAGTCCGCCCCCACCCTGCCCCTGCTCCGCCGCGCGGCGGAGACGGGCCGGACCCTGGGCACCCACGCCTTCCCCCTGGCGCAGATGGACAACACGCTCGGCTGGATACTCACCGCGCCCGTTTTCGGCCCCTTCTCCGAAGCTCCCGGCCCGGAGCGACACCTGCTCGGCTTCGTGCAGGTGGTCTTCCGCATCGAGACCATGCTTGAGGCCATCGTCGGCAGCGTGCCGGACGACTCGACCCAATGGATCATCCAGGACGTGTCGGCCGACGCGCAGAGCCGCATCCTCTACTCCCGCTTCGCCGATTCCTCCCGGGGCCGCGTCACCTCCGGAAACCTGCTGCAATCGTCCAGCTTCGCCATCGAGCATCCCTTCTCCTTCCTCGGCCGCGATTGGACGATGACGGTCAGCCCGTCGCCCGACTGGCTCAACCGGCAGAAGACCGCCTTCCCCTACATCATCCTCCTGCTCGGCCTCTGCCTGACCGGCGCGCTCCAGCTCCACCTGCTCGGCCTGATCCGCCGCAACGAGCACATCGAGCGCGAAGTCACCGAGAAGACCGCGCGCCTCTCCGAATCCAACCGCCTGCTCACCGAGGAGGCCGCCGCCCGCCGCAAGGTCCAGGACCACCTGGAACTGGTCCTGCGCGGGGCCGATCTCGGCACCTGGGAGTCGAACCTCGCCACCGGCACCCTCACGTTCAGCGCGCGCCTCGCCACGATGCTCGGCTTCGATCCGGCGGAAGCCGAACCCACCCGCGCCTGGTGGCAGGGCCGCATCCATCCGGACGACCTCAAGGATTCGCTCCAGGCCGTCGAGGACCACGTCGCGGGCCGCACCGACCAGATCGAGGTCGTCCAGCGCGTGCGGAAGAAGGACGGCTCCTACATCTGGGTCATCGACCTCAGCTCCATCGTCGAGCGCGACGCCGCCGGCCATCCGCTGCGCATCGCCGGGACCCGGGCCGACATCCATGACCGCACCATGGCCGAACTGCGCGCCCTGCGCCTCGCCACCGCCGTCGAACAGGCCACCGAATCCATCGTGCTGCTCGACATGCAGGGCCGGGTGGAGTTCGCCAACCACGCCTTCGCCGCCCGGCTCCAGGCCTCCGAAGCCGAGCTGCTCGGCCGCGAGTTCGACGCCGTCTGGCCGCCGGATTCGGAGGAGGGTTCGCCGAAGTTCGCCGCCATCGCCGAAGAGATCGGCCGCACCGGCGTCTGGCGCGGCACCCGGCGCGACCTCCACCGGTCGGGCCAACCCGCCGCCGAACAGCTCATCGCCTCCGCCGTCAAAGATCCGCGTGGCCAGCCGCTCGGCTACGTCGTCGTCGCCCGCGACATCACCCGCGAGACCGCGCTGGAGGAACAGGTCCGGCAATCCCAGAAGATGGAGGCCGTGGGCCTGCTCGCCGGCGGCGTCGCCCACGACTTCAACAACCTGCTCCAGATCATCCGGGGCTACGCCGCGCTCGCGGCCGAATCCGACACCCTGGCCGAGCAAAAAGGCCACCTCGGCCTCGTGCTCGACGCCGTGGACCGCGCCAGCCAGCTCACCCGGCAGCTCCTCGCCTTCGGCCGGCGCCAGGCCCTCCAGCGCACCTCCATCGACCTCAACACCATGACCGGCGAGATGCTCCGCATGATCCGCCGCATCATCCCGGAGAACATCGAGATCACGGCCGAGGTCGCCTCCGAGCCCCTCCACGTCCGCGGCGATCGCGGCCAGATCGAACAGGTCCTGCTCAACCTCTGTGTCAACGCCCGCGACGCCATGCCAAACGGCGGCCGGCTCCGCATCCGCCTCGACGCCGTCGATGTCGGCCCCGCGCAGGCCGCGCTCCACGACGCCACGCCCCCCGGCCGCTACGCCCGCCTCCAGGTGGAGGACAACGGCACCGGCATGGACCCCGCCACCCTCGCCCGCATCTTCGAGCCCTTCTTCTCCACCAAGCCCAAGGACCGCGGCACCGGCCTCGGCCTCTCCGTCGTCTATGGCATCATCCGCCAGCACGAAGGCTTCGTGGATGTGGTGAGCCAACCGGGCAAAGGAACCACCTTCAGCATCCAGTTCCCGCTCGCGGCCGAGACCGAGGAACCGGCCCCCGCTCCGGCCCCGGTCGCCCCCGCCGTCATCCAGCCCGGCGACGGCACCGTGCTCCTCGTGGAGGACGAGCCGCCCGTCCGTGCCCTCGCCACCCGCGTCCTCAAACGCGCCGGCTACAACGTCGTCACCGCCGACGACGGCGTCGCCGCCTGCGAACTCTTCGCGCAGAACCCCGAGGCCATCGACCTCGTGGTGATGGACATGGTCATGCCCAAGATGGGCGGCCGCGAGGCCTTCCAGCGCATCAACGCCCTCAAGCCCGGCATCCCCGTCCTCTTCTGCACCGGCTACAGCAGCGAAGGGCAGGACGGCACCTTCGACTTGCCGCCCGGCACCTCGCTCTTGGCCAAGCCCTACCTCCCCAGCGAATTCTCCGCCATCATCGCCCGGATGATCCAGGACGCCCGCGCCCGCTCCGCCGCGACGTGAAGCAACGGCGGCGCCGTTCGCGAATCCTCCGGATCGGCTTCAACCCGTCTGGCCAGCCCTTCACGCCTACGCTCCCTCTGCCCAATCCGGCACCGGAGCTTGGTATTCCGTCCGCTGGCCGGTGATCGGGTGGCTCAGGCTGATCTTCCAGGAGTGCAGGCAGAGGGGGGAATCGTCGGGACGGAGCGTCTGAACGTCGCCCAGCACGCCGCCGGGGCGATACGCCGGATCACCGACCACCGGGAAACCGAGGTGCCAGAGATGGACGCGGATCTGGTTGGTGCGGCCGGTGAAGGGGCGGGCGTCGAGCAAGGCTGTGCCGTCGGCAAAGCGCTGGAGCACTTTGAAGCCGGTCTTCGATTCCAGTCCTCCATCTTCATCCACTTCGCGCGAGCCGATCTCCCCGGCCTCGGCGCTGATCGGCGCTTCGCAGACGTGTTCTTCCCACGCGGGCTGGCCTTGGACGCGGACCAGATAGTGTTTCTCCACCCGGCCTTCGGCGAACTGCGGCTGGACCTTGGAGGCGTGCGTCCGGGTTTTGGTGAAGACGACCAAGCCGGTCGTGTTGGCGTCGAGGCGATGGGCGGGCCGCAACTTTTCCGGATGGAAGGCCGCATCGAGGATGAAGTGCAGCGTGTTCTTGTTGAACCGGCCTCCGGCGTGCATCGGCAACGGCGCAGGCTTGTTCAGGACCACCAGCGCCTTGTCCTCATGCAGGATGCGGACATCGGCCTTCACCTCGGGTTCCACCACGGCGGGGAACTTGTGCCAATAGCGTTCTCCGGCGCGGACCGCCTGGGTCGGCCCCACCGACTTCCGCTGTTCGTCCACCAGCAGGCCCTTGGCGCATTCCTCCGCCCAATACGCCGACGGCACGTGCTTCACCACGCGGCTGAAGGCCTCGACGACCGTTTGTCCGTCGCAATCCTCCGGCACGGTGATCGGACGGAAATTGTCGTAGGGAATGCTGCCGGGCAGCGGCGTGGCGACTTTGCGGATGGCGGCCTGCCGTCGCTCGATGGTCTGGGCCATCGTTTCTTCCGGCGACTTGAAGCAGTGCGGGCAGGACACGCCGGGGACGAAACGTTCGTCGCGTTGTTCGGAGAAGGTCAGCGGCGTGAGGCAGACGAAGCACTGCTCTGCCACCGTCTCGCGCAGCGCGGGATCGACGCCGACGCGCTGGTCGAAGACGAAGCATTCGCCGTCGTAGTGTTCGCCGCCGCATTCCTCGAAGTATTTCAGGATGCCGCCTTCGAGCTGGTAGATCTGCTGGAAGCCTTCGCGCTCCATGAACGGCCCCGCCTTTTCGCAGCGGATGCCGCCGGTGCAAAACATGACGATGGGCGTGGTCTTCAACCGCTCCGGCAAGCGCCGCACCGCATCGGGGAAGGCGCGGAAGGTGTCCACGCCGATGGGCAGGGCGTTCTTGAACGTGCCGAGCTTCACCTCGTAGTCGTTCCGCGTGTCGAGCAGCACGACCTCGCGCCCCTCATCCAACCACTGCTTGAGTTCCTTCGCCGGGAGCTTGGGCGAGGTGCGCGTGGCGGGATCGATGCCCTCGACGCCGAAGGCGATGATCTCCTTCTTGATGCGGACGAGCATCCGGTTGAACGGCTGGTGCTCGCTCTCGGAAACCTTCACCTCCAGATCGCCCAGGCCGGGCAAGGCGCGCAGCTCGGCCAGCAGCCGTTCCACGCCTTCGGCCCCGCCGGCGATGAACAGATTGATGCCCTCGGTGCTGAGGAGAATGGTGCCCTTCAAGCCCGCGTCGCGGCACAGCGCGGTGAGGCGCTCGCGCAGCGGCTTGAGATCGGTCATCCGGACAAACCGGTAGGCGGCGATGTTGCGGAACGTCGTCATCGAAAGGCGGGGAGCGTGCCCGGAAGGCATCCGCCCGCCAACTCCGGTTTTCAACCGGCCGGCCGGCCGTCCCGGTTTCCGATTCGGGACAAACTTGTCCCGGTTCAAAGAATTCCGTTCAGGCCGTCTCGCCGTCTTCCGATGGGAACGAAAGGCTGACATGAGCGCAGTTACGTTGATCGACGAAGCAGCATCCGCCGCCGGCACAACCGATTCCTTCGGCGCCGAACTGCGGACCTTCGTCTCCGTCGGCCTGGAGAGCGCCCTGCCCCAGCGCCGGGACAAGGACTACGCCGCGCTGGCGCAGCAGACGCTCGAAGGCATCCGCAAGGGCCTCCAGTCGCGGGAGACCGCCTTCATCGTCAAGATCATCGAGCTCGTCCGCGAGGTCAGCGCCAAGATCGAGACCCTTTCCGTCCACCAGATGGCCGAGATCATCGGCCGCGACCTGACCACGATGGCGCGGCTGATGAAGACCGCCTGCACCGTGGGCTACAATCCCGAGGGCGTGGAGATCGGCTCGCTGAACGAGGCCATCCAGGTCATCGGCTACAACCGCATCCGCAACATGGCGGTCTCGCTCCTCCTGCTCCAGCACGCGAACCGGAAGTGGAGCCACGACGAGTTCGACGACGTCTCCAGCGTCATGCTCGCCAGCTCGCTCCTCGCGGAGACCGTCGCCGCGAACAGCGGCCGGCGGATGGACGCCGACCACGTGTTCCTGTGCGCCGCGCTGCGCAACTACGGCAAGCTCCTGGCCGCGTCCTTCTTCCCCGACCAGTTCCGCGACGCGCTGAAGCTCGTGCCGGAACGCGGCGAGGATTCCGCCTTCCGCGAGGAGTTCGGCCTGAACAGCCTGGAGATCGCCCGCGAGGTGCTGGAGGCCGCCAAGCTCCCGCCCTCCCTGCTCCGCTGCCTGGACCGCGTGAACCCCGCCCTCTACGAGTCCGACGAGCCGGTTTCCCGCCAGGACGAGCAGCTCGTGGCCATCGACTTCAGCGTGAAGTTCTGCGAGCTGCTGGCCCAGTTGAAGACCCCGGAGGACTTCACCGACGGCTATGCGCGGCTGCTGCGGAACCAGGGCCGCGTGCTCGGCATCGGCAAGGAGGAGATGAAGCGCCTCCTGCAGGACACGCAGGAGAAGATCGACACCTTCCGCCGCTCCGCGCCCAGCCCCATCTTCGCCAACCGCGTCGTCCAAAACATCCGCTCCCTCCTCGACGAGCAGCCCCTCGCCTTCAAGCCCGACTCCCAGCGCCCGCGCCGCGAAGCCGCGGAGGACACCGCCGGCGGCTACACCCACAGCCCCGAACGCACGCTGCGCCTGGGACTGCGCGATCTGGAACGGCTCTTCCAGCAGGACACGGTCGAGGAAGGCGTCGCCTGGGCACTGGCCACCCGGCTGCTCTGGCGCAGCCTGGAGCTGGAAAACTCCCTCCTGCTCCTCCGCCAGAAAGATCCCGGCGAATTCCAGATGGAATGCGGCTTCGGCAGCGCGGACCACGCCTTCAAGGACAACGGCCGCCTGTTGGTGCGCGACAAGACGATCTTCTCCGTCAGTCTGGCCAACGCCCGCGACGTCATCATCCAGCGCCCGCAGGACCCGGCCATCCAGCCGTTCATTCCCGGCTGGCTCAAGCCGCTGGCCGACGGTGCCCTGCTGATCCTGCCCATCGCCGACGCCTCCGGCACCTTCGCCCTGCTGCTCGGCATCGCCCGCCGGGACAAAACCTTTCTGCTCAGCCCGAAAACGATGGAGCATCTCACGCTCCTGCGCCGCGAGTTGTCCAAGGTGCGCCAACCTCCGCCCAAGGCAGGTGCGCCCCTCACCGCCGAAGCCGGACGACGCCACTAGCCTGCGCCTGAAAGACCGCTTCGGGGGAAGGACCAACTCGGGAAGGCGCTGGGGAGCGCGGTGGCTCGAAACTGCTATGGTCAAGCCGCTCCGGGCTTTGTCGCTTCACCGAAGCGCCGTCGAGCCGGCGCACTCCCCGGTGCCGTGCGGTTCGGGAGATTTTCCAGGCTGGCTGGATTTTCAAACGTCTCGGGAACGGCCCGCTGCATACTTTTAAGCAACGCTAACTTGTTCTCGTCCGCCCGGTTTCCGTTGCCGGGGCGGTGACGGACCACTTCGCGCGTTCAGGAAGGCGATCTCCCGGCCGATGGATTAGGCATTGGAACTCCATGCCTGAAGCCCTGCTTATAGCGAACAGTCCGGCGGAGCCCGGGGCCGCGATCGCACCGGGCCCGGTCCACGGCGCGCTTTCCGGAGACAGCTACCGGGCCGACCAGACCTTGGAGCGGGTTCGCCAAGCCTTGGCCCAATCGGAAACGGCCTGCGTCGTCCAAGTCATCGAGCTCATCCGCGCGATCACGCTCGAAGCCGACCAGATCTCCGTCCAGGACATGGCCGACATCATCGGCCGCGACCTGACCACGATGAACCACCTCCTGCGGACCGCCTGTTCCGTGGGCTACAACCCCGACGGCGTGGAGATCACCACGCTGCCCCAGGCGGTCCAGTTCGTCGGCTACGACCGCATCCGCAACATCGCCGTCTCCCTCCTCCTGCTCCAGAACGCCGACCGCCCCTGGAGCGACGACGACTTCGAGGAGATCGCCACCTTGATGCTCACGGGCGCGCTGCTCGCCGAAGCCCTCGCCGATTCCCGGCCCAAGTCCGATTCCGGCCTCTGCTTCCTCTCCGCCGCGCTGCGCAGCTACGGCCGTCTGCTGCTCGCGTCGTTCGTGCCCGAGGACTATCGCGAAGCCCTCCAGCTCTCCGCCGATATCGGCGAAGCCCCGGCCTTCGCCGAAGTCTTCGGCCTGCAACCCGCCGCGCTGGGCAACCGCCTGCTCGATCAAAGCGGTTTCCCCGCCTCCCTGATGCGCAACCTCGATCCGGTGCCGCTGGTCCTGCCCGAAGGCCGCCCGTTGAGCCCCGCCGAGGAATCGCGCCTCATCGTGGACTACGCCGTGGGCCTCGCGGAACTCTTCGCCAGCTCCTCGTCCAAGGACCACTTCGAGGAACAGTTCAACGTCCGCCTCGCCAAGATCGGCCGGGCGCTGAATTGCCCGCGCGACAGCCTGGTCCGCGCCCTCGGCTCCGTGATGAACCGCATCGAAGGCTATCGCCGGACGATGCACAGCCCGGTCTTCACCAACCGCGTCGTGCAGAACATCCGCGCCTTCCTCGCGGCCGAACCCTTCCCCGCCCCGCGCCGTCGCCGCGTCCACGGCTCCGCCGAGTTCTCCTCCGGCGAACGCGCCGAATTCCAGCTCCGCCCCGGCCTCGCGGAACTGACCCGCCTGACCAACGCCCGCCCCGTGGACCGTCCCGCCGGCTGGTCCCTTGCCACCCGCCTCGTCTGGCGCAGCCTTGATCTGGAGAACTGCCTCGTGCTCCTCCGCCAACCGAACGGCGAGTTCACCGCCGAATACGGCTTCGGTCCCGGCCTGGCCAACGCCCGGCAAACCGCGCGCCTGACCGCGACCGAACGCTCCATCTTCTCCGTCAGTCTGCTGCGGGGACGCGATGTCCTCATCCAGCGACCGCACGATCCGTCCATCGCCCCCTTCATGCCCGACTGGATGAAGCCCCTCGCCACCGGCGCGATCATCATCCTGCCCGCCGTGGACAAGGCCGGCACCTTCGCGCTGCTCGTCGGCATCGCGCCCGACAAACACACCTTCAAGCTCTCGCCCCGCACGATGGAGCAGCTCCAGCAGCTCCGCCGCACCCTCGCCGCCCTCGCCCTGCCCGTGGCGGAGTAGCGCGGCCGTCCCGGCTGCGGGTTCTGGTGGCGTCTCGCCGCCAGTCCTCCCGTCGGGACACCGGGAGAACCCGCAGGCTGGAAGCCTGCGCTACACAATCCCTTCCAATTCGTTCCTTGCGACCGTCGCGGACCGCCCCGCAGACTCGCGCCCATGCTCGACATTCGCTTCATCCGCGAAAACACCGACCTCGTTCGCCAGCGCCTCGCCCTGCGCCACGCAGGCGATGAAAAGCACCTCGACGAACTGCTCGCCCTCGACGAATCCCGCCGCAAGGCGCTCAAGGAAGTCGAGGACCTGAAGGCCGAACGCAACCGTTCCTCCAAGGAGATCGGCGCTCTCATGGGCCAGAAGAAACTGGCCGAAGCCGAAGCCGCCAAGGTCCGCGTCCGCGAGATCGGCGACAAGATTTCCGCCCTCGACAAACAGGTCGCCGAAGCCGAAGCCAAGCGCGACGACATCCTGCTCCGCCTGCCGAACATCCCCCACGCCAGCGTGGCCGAAGGCAAGGATGCCAACGACAACCCGCTCATCCGGTCGTGGGGCGAAAAACCGTCCTACGCCTTCCAGCCCAAGAACCACATCGAGCTTTGCCAATCGCTCAAGCTGATCGATTTCGAGCGCGGCGCGAAGCTCTCCGGTTCCGGCTTCCTGCTCTACACCGGCTGGGGTGCCAAACTGGAGCGCGCCTTGATCGCCTTCCTGCTCGATCTCCACACCACCGAGCACGCCTACAACGAGGTGTCGCCGCCCTTCATCATCGGCGAACACTGCATGGTCGGCGTCGGGCAGTTCCCGAAATTCCGCGA
>CBFGQE010000049.1:0-11663 GCA_965650815.1 uncultured bacterium | reverse complement strand
AAGACCTCCTTCCCGCGCGGCATGACGCTGGAAGGACTGCGCATCGTGGTCGATTGCGCGAACGGCGCCGCCTACAAGGCCACGCCCTGCGTGCTGCGCGAACTCGGCGCGGAAATCTACGTTTACGGAAATTCTCCCGACGGCCGGAACATCAACAAGGACTGCGGCTCCATGCACCCCGAGGCCATGTGCGCCAAGGTCCGCGAACACGGTGCCGACCTCGGCATCGCCCACGACGGCGACGCCGACCGTGTCCTGCTCTGCGACGAGAACGGCCGGATGATCGACGGCGACGACATCATGGCCATCACCACGCTCGGCATGTTGGCCGAAGGCACGCTGCGGGAAAAAACGCTCGTCTCGACCGTGATGAGCAACGCCGGGTTGGAGCCCGCCATTGCCCGTGCCGGTGGCCGCATCATCCGCACGCCCGTCGGAGACAAGCACGTCATCGATGAGATGCTCAGGGGTGGCTACAATTTCGGCGGCGAACAGAGCGGCCACATCATCTTTGGCGACTACGCCACCACCGGTGACGGCCTGGTCGCCGCGCTCCAGATCTTGCGCGAGATGAAGGTTCGGCAGAAGCCGTTGTCGGAACTCGCCCGCTGCTGGACGCGCTTCCCCCAGCTCGTGACCAACGTGCGGGTGCGGGAGAAGAAACCGTTCGAGGAACTCGATGGCGTGTTGAACCTCGTCGCCCAAGCCGAAGCCGCCGTCCAGCCCCACGGCGGACGCGTCCTGCTGCGTTATTCCGGCACGGAACCCAAGGCCCGCCTGCTCATCGAAGGCCCGAAACAGGCCGTGCTCGACGAGTGGAGCGTGAAGATCTGCCAGGCGATCCGGAACCAGGTCGGAGCCTGAGCGACTTCCATCAAACCAGTCCCTCAAGCATCGACGGCAGGCGTGCGATGCAACGGTCCAGATTGGCCTGGGCGATGGCCTTTTCTCCGTCCGTGAGGGCTGGATAGAGGATGCCCCAACCGGCGGCCGAGGAGCAGGTCTCGGCCGTGACCGATCCCTTGTTGAGGCTGTCGCCGATCCCGGCGTTGCGCACCATCAGGTCCGCGATCTGCACCGCCGCCACAATGTGGGCGTGGTGGCCGGCCTTGGCGGGATCGTGGTGGTGGAGCGCCGTTTCGCACAGCACGTCGGGGAGATGGTGGTTCTTCAGGTAGAGGGCGCCGAGCATGGCGTGGTCGATGCCGAGCACCTCGGCCTCGATGGCGAGGAGCGGGCGGCCGGTCTCGGTCATGCGCCGGTGGATCTCGCTGAAATACTCCGAGAAGGCGGAGGCCATCACGATCTTGCCCACGTCATGGGTCAGTCCGGCCACGTAGTCCACCTCGTCGGGCGGTGCCTGGACGGCGCCGAGCACTTCGCGGGTGACGATCGCGACGCCGATGCAGTGCTGCCAGAATTCGCGCCACTTGAACGGGCTGGAGCCGGCGAGCTTCTGGAAGTCCTCGATCACGGGCGTGACCATCGCGAGCTGCCGGATCTGGCGGATGCCGAGGTAGAAGACGGCCTCCTCGATGCTGTTGATGGGCGCGGAGAGGCCGTAATAGACGGAGTTCACCAGCCGCAGCAGGCGGGCGGTCAAACTGGGGTCGCGGCGGATCACCTCGGCGATCTGCGAGGTGTAGCGCTGGTCGGCGGTCAGCAGCTCGCGCAGGGCGCTGTTGATGCTGTTGAGCGACGGCAGGCGCGGACATTGCCTCAGTCGGTTCTCGATCTGGGAGGATTCGAGCGGGGCCAGCGTCCGCGTCGGCGTGATGATCGTGAAAGACATTTCCGTGTTCATCGGCGGTTTCCGGAAAAGGATTAACCCCGTTCCCTTCCCCCGGTGTTTTCGTCCGCCGCCGGTCCCGGAAGCCTTTTCCGCCGCGTTGTCGCCGGAAGCTCCGATTCCCCTCAAGTCGGGGTGCGCGCTGCCGATGCCTACCAGCGATGAAGCTGAATCTTGACGAACTCGTGCAGAGAGCCGTCGTCGATGTCTTTGGACAGGCCTTTGCGCTCCCGGTGACCCCGGAGGAGGCCGGCACCCTCGTGCTGAACGGCGAGCCCCACGTGGCGGGCGCGGTCGGCTTCATCGGCGACATGACCGGAGTCGTCTATATTTACTGCACCGCGCGTCTGGCGCGCAAGGTGGCCGCGACCACCATGGGCCTGGAGGAATCCAGCCCCGAGGTGGACGACATGGTCAACGACACCGTGGGCGAGGTCGCCAACATGGTCGTCGGCAACGTGAAGGCCAAGCTCTACGAGCGCGGCGTCCAGACCGTGCTGACCATCCCCTCCATCGTCCGGGGGAGCAATTTCGTGATCGAATGCGTGAGCAACACCGAACGGGCCGTCCGCTCGTTCCGGACCGCGGACAACCAGCAGGTTGTCACTGAAGTGCTCCTCAAACCTGCCGACTAAGAAAAACATGGGCCCAAAAATCCTCACCGTCGATGACAGCAAGACCATCCGGCTGATCATCGGGAAGGCGTTCAAGTCGTATGACTGCGAAGTCTTCGAAGCCTGCAACGGCGTCGAAGGTCTCGCCGTCGCGTCCAAGGAGAAGCCGGACATCATCATCCTCGACATCACCATGCCGGTGATGGACGGCTACGAGACCCTGACCAAGCTCAAGTCCGATCCCGAGCTCAAGGGCATCCCCGTCATCATGCTCACCGCCGAGGCCGGCCGGGAGAACGTGCTGAAGATCGCCAAACAGGGCGTCCGCGACTACCTCATCAAGCCCTTCAAGGAAGAGCTGATCGTGGACCGCGTCAGCCGCGTCATCGACCTCAAGCCCAAGGGCGGCGCCGCCACCAAGGCCAAGCGCTTCGACGACCCCCTGCGCATCCTCGTGGTGGACGACAAGCCCGCCATCACCGATCTGATCGCCGAGGGCCTGAAGGACACCACCTGGACCGTCACCGGCCGCTCCACCAACGGCGAGGCGGTGGACTACTGCCACGCGCAGAACCCCGATGTGATCCTCGTCAGCCTCTCGCTGCCCGAGAGCGCCGGGTTCACGCTCTTCCAGATGCTCCGGACGAACAACAAGACCAA
Source organism: uncultured bacterium (assembly GCA_965650815.1). Lineage (GTDB taxonomy): Bacteria > Verrucomicrobiota > Verrucomicrobiia > Limisphaerales > CANJSG01 > CANJSG01. The sequence continues at coordinate 8,600 of CBFGQE010000049.1, read as the reverse complement.
GTCCGTCCCCGTCTTCGGCATGTGCGTGAAGACCGCGATGGACGACCAGGCGCGCGCGCAGCAGATGGGCTTCACCGGCATCATCACCAAGCCGTTCGACATGGACGACATCAAGAACAAGATCGCCCGCGCCCTGTCGCTCGACACCTCCTACAAGTATTTCCAGCACAAGAACGGCGTGCTCCTCGTCACCCTGCCGGCCGGGTTCACCTCCCACACTGCGAACGAGGTGTCCGTCCACCTCCGCTCCAAGGTCTCCGAGGCCGTGGACGCGGGCCTGGACAAGGTCATCTTCGACCTCAGCCAGCTCAAGGCCGCCGACATCTCGCTCATCAAGCTCGGCCTGGAGGTGATCCAGCTCTGCGGCGAACTCTCGCTCAAGCTCCGCATGATGGGCTCCGAGATCGTCAGCACCGAGTGCCGCAAATACGAGGAGACCGCCTCGTGGCGCTTTTCGAGTTCCTTCGAGGAAGCCCTTGCCCAGCTCAGCGGCAAGGAACTTTCCCACGCCTAGGACGGGCGCGGAGGGAACCCGGGGACACAATGACTATGCAAGGACGCAACATCGCGGCTCTCCTGGCCATCGCCGGGATCGGGACCGCCCGCTTGGACGCATCGCCCGGCTATCTGGCGGTGATCGGCCCCGCCCCGCTCCGCTTCCAGGAACCGGTCCGCAAGGTCCGCGCCCCGGAACCGGAGCCCGTGCCCGTCGTCGTCACCGTCACCAACGTCGTGACCGTGGTCGAATCGAAGCCGGCGACGGAACCGGCCAGGCCGGTCGCGCCGCCCGAACCGCCGCTCAGCCAGATGATCAGCAACTCGATCGTCGATTTCGTGAGGGGCCAGGCTCCGGACAGCCAATACGCCCCGCCCTCGGTCCTGCTGCGCTTCTTCACCGAGGCGCCCGGCACTGGCGGCGGCACCGTGGCCATCCCCGTCGGATTCGTCCCGCCGGCGAGCCAGACCGAGCCGCTGAAGAGCTCCGCCACCTACCAGAAGGACCCGTGATGCCGTCCTCCCGCTCCAACCCGATGCTCCTGCTCGCGCTCCTGCTCGCGCTCGGCCTGTTGTCGCCGGTTGACCGGAGCCTGGCGGCCGACGGCGCTGGGCATCCGCCTCAGGCCAAGGAGCCGGCGGCGGTTCCCGAAGCCATGCCGTTCCTCGACGACGGCCCCGCCGTCCACTCGAAGAACCTTCTCCCCGTGGAGAAGCCCGCGGCCATTCAGGCGGTGCGGGACTACCAGAAGGACCTGGACCTCGCCCGCGACCTGCGGAAGCGCCTTTCCTACAAACAGGCCGAGCGCACCCTCGAGGGCCTGCTCACCACGAACGCCCCCGCAGACATCCACCGGCAGGCGCTGCTGGAGATCGCCTTCATGGCCGAGGAGCAGCACGATCTGCCCCGCTCCGCCCAGGTCCTCTCGCAATACATCCACCGCTTCCCGGACCACGCGACGATTCCCGAGGTCTATCTCCGCCAGGGCCTCATCTACCGCGAGATGGGCGCGCACCGAATGGCCGTGTCGCGCTTCTACCTCGTCATGTCGAGCTCGCTCCAGTTGAAGCTCGACCAGATGGCCTACTACAAACGGCTCGTGCTCCAGGCGCAGACCGAGATCGCGGACACCGTCTTCCTCGACGCGAACTACGAGGAGGCCGCCCGTCTCTACGAGCGCATGCTCAAGCAGGAGGCGCCCGAGCTGAACCGCCCCCACGTCCACTTCAAGCTCATCCGCTGCCTCTCCGCCCTAGACCGGAAGCCCAACACCGTCACCGAGGGCGAATCGTTCCTTGAAAAGCATCCCGACGCGGAGGAAGTGCCCGAAGTGCGCTTCATCCTCGCCCGCATCTACAAGGAGCTCGGCCGGAACGGCGACGCCACCCGCCAGGTGCTCTCCCTCCTGGAGAAGCAGCAGGCCGAGCAGAAGGCCAACCCCGAACGCTGGGCCCACTGGCGGCAGCGCGCCGGCAACGACCTCGCGAACCAGTTCTACAAGGACGGCGACTACCTGAACGCGCTCACGATCTACAACGCGATGGCCGCCATCAGCGCCGATCCCGACTGGCGCCTGCCCGTCCTCTACCAGACCGGCCTCATCTACGAACGCCTCCAGCAGACCGCCAAGGCCACCGCCGTCTATGACCAGATCGTCGAGGGCGCCAAGACGGTCGATCCCGAGACGATGGGCCCGAGCCTCAAGTCGGTCCTCGAGATGGCGAAATGGCGCAAGGACCACCTCGAATGGATCGAGAAGTCCGCCATCGAACGTGAGTTGTTGCGTCCCCCCGGTGTCGTGAGCAATGCTGCGGCATCCTTATGACGGATTGTCGGGAGCTGTTGGCACATCTTAAGGCACATCAAGTCGTCGCCCAGGACCTCCTCCGCCTCGTTGAACGCGAAGGCCAGGCTCTGCGTCAGGGCGGCGACGACTCCCTCCAGCCCTTCTTCGACGAAAAGCAGGCCCTGCTCGCCCGGCTCAAGGACTCCGTCGCCCGGCTCAAGGAGCTCCGCACCGGCTGGACCTCCCTCCCGGCCGCCCGCAAGGCCGATTTCCCCGAGGTCTCCCAGCTGCTGCGCCAGACGCAGGACCTCACGATGAAGATCATCGTGCTCGACCGGGAAAACGAGCAGTCTCTGCTCCGGCGCGGCCTGGTCCCGCCCCGGGAAATCCCCTCTGCCAACCGGCAACGGCCCCATTTCGTGGCGGACCTCTACAAGCGCCAGGGACATCATTGAACCCGCATGACGATCGAAAAGGTCATCGTCCTTGAGGACGACATCATCATCCGCAACGCGCTCGCCCAGCAGCTCCGCGAGCTCCGCTGCGACGTCGCCGCCGCCGAGACCATCGCCCAGGCCCAGGAATATCTCGCGAAGGACACCTTCGATCTGATGTTCGTCGATGTGCGCCTGCCCGACGGCGAAGGCACCGATCTCCTGCGTGAGCTCCAGACCCGCCCGACGAAACCCCTCGTCGTGATGACCACCGGTTTCGGCTCCATCGAGTCCGCCGTGGAGTGCATGAGGAACGGGGCCTTCGACTACCTGCCGAAGCCGTTTTCCAAAAAACACATCGAGGTCACGCTCAAGAAGGCGGAGGAGTTCAGCCAGATCCTCAAGGTCAACCGCTACCTCATCCACGAGGAGGACCAGGATTCCGGCTACGAGCTGCTCGGCCGCAGCCCAGCGATGGAGACGCTCCGGCAGCTCATTGCCAAGGTCGCGCGCACCCAGGCCACCGTGTTGATCCAGGGCGAGAGCGGCACGGGCAAGGAGCTCGTCGCCCGCGCCCTCTACCGCCAGAGCCCTCGCTGCAACGCCCCTTTCATCAAGGTCAACTGCGCCGCCATCCCCGAGAATCTCATCGAGAGCGAGTTCTTCGGCCACGAGAAGGGCGCGTTCACCGGCGCGTTGAACAAGCGCGAAGGCCGCTTCGAGCTGGCCCACGGCGGCACCATTCTCCTCGACGAGGTCAGCGAGGTCTCGCTCCAGGTCCAGGCCAAGCTGCTGCGCGTGCTCCAGGAACGCGAACTCGAGCGCGTCGGCGGCAACCGCACCATCAAGGTCGATGTCCGCGTCATCGCCACGACCAACCGCCGCCTGGAGGAGAGCGTCGAGCGCAAGGAATTCCGCCAGGATCTCTACTTCCGCCTCAATGTCGTGCCCGTGCCCGTGCCCGCCCTGCGCGAGCGCATGGAGGACGTGCCCTACCTCGCCCAGCAGTTCATGCAGCGCTTCAACCGCAAGCACGGCGTCCGCGTGAAGGGCATTTCCGACGAGGGCACCCGCTCCCTCCTCGCCCACCACTGGCCCGGCAACGTCCGCGAACTCCAGAACGTCGTGGAACGCGCCGTCATCCTCTGCGGCGACGGCGGAATGCTGGACCGCGAACACTTCGGCCTGGCTCCCGGCCCCACGCCCGCCGGGATCGCCACGCCCCATCCGTCCGCCTCCCCGTCCGCGACCAGCACGGTTTCCACCCCGGAGGTCCCGACCTCCGACGCCGACGGTCTCCTGACGCTGGCCGAACTCGAGAAACGGGCCATCCTCTCCGCCCTGGAGCACACGAAGGGCAACCGCACCCATGCCGCCAAGCGCCTCGGCATCAGCATCCGCACTCTGCGGAACAAGCTCCACGACTACGGCGTAGCCGCCGGGGCGGACGCCAACGGCCTGGCCGAAGCGGGCGACGAGTGACGATTCCGCTGTAACAGCGCCGCCGTCTCATCTGTCTTGGGATTGCGTGAACCCAGCGCCCCGTCCCGGGAAATCCCCGTCCCACGCCCCCGCCCGACGATCCGCCCTCGTGCTGGAACTGGCCACGGGCAGGATTCGCCCCATGAGGCCGCGCAGCGCCCCCGACGGGGCTCGCCAAACTCCGGGCCACGGCTTCGTTTTCGAGGAACACCCTCCCGGCCGCAGCTCCGCCGATCGGATCAGCCTGCTGCAACCGGTGGTCTTCCTGGTGCTCTCGGGCCGGACCGACGTCGATTGGACCGACGGCCGCTCAACGGCCTCGCGCGTGGTCGGCCCCGGCGGCTTCAGCCTGCTGCCCGCCCAATCCCCCTACAGCGTCCGCCTTCGCTCCACCGGCACCACCGCTCTGGTCTCCTTTCCGGACTGGGAGCTTCCGCCGGAGCAATGCCCGGCCCTTCCGTGGGTTCACGGGGCCGAAGACACCAGCGTTCGGGAACTCGTGATGTCCCTGCGGTCGCTGCCCGATCCCTCGTCCGCAACCGCCGCCGAAGGTTCCGGCCTGGGCGAAGCGCTGCGGCTCCATCTGCTCCGGCGCTTCGGCCGGGAACGCGTCCCCCGGGAGCACCCGGCCCGCACCGGCGGATTGCCCGCCACCGTGCTCGCGCAGGCGCTCCGCTTCATCGAGGAACACCTGGAAGGTCCGCTCGCGGTCTCCGACATCGCCGCTGCCGTCGGTCTGAGCGAAAGCCACTTCGCCCGGCGCTTCAAGGCCTCCCTCGGCCTCCCGCCCCACCGCCATCTGTTGCGCCGCCGCGTGGCCCTGGCCAAGTCGCTTCTGGCACGGGGCCTCCCGGCGGCGGAGACCGCCCTGCGATCCGGTTTCTGCGACCAGCCCCATTTTTGCCGCTGCTTCCGCGAGATCGAAGGCACCACGCCGTCCAGCTTCGTCGCCGGCCGGGCGGGCCTGAATCGCATCGAAGACATCGAAGAAATTCTTGCCTTGGAAAAGCCGACCGACCTACTTTGCCCGCCCGCGATGCGCGGTTAGCTCAGTGGTAGAGCACATCCTTCACACGGATGGGGTCGCAGGTTCGAAACCTGCACCGCGCACCACCTTCCCGTTCCCCCGGCTCTCCGGTTCTGCACGGACGAGGTTTTGGCGGTTGCCGGGTCCATGGGTTGTTCCTACTCTCCGGGGCGACCCGTAATGCGCGAGTAGCTCAATTGGATAGAGTGACGGTCTCCGAAGCCGTAGGTTGTGGGTTCGATTCCCGCCTCGCGCACCACCCGCAATGCAAACCGAACCCAAGAGACCCCGCATCCTGGCCGTCGAGGACAACCTCGAGTTCGCCGAGCTCCTCTGCCACGACCTCAAGACCCAGGGCTACCACTGCGAGACCGTCCCGAACGGGGTCGAGGGCCTCAAACGCATCATCGCCGAGGATTTTGATGCCGTGCTCTGCGACATGATGATGCCGCACATGCCGGGACCGATGTTCTACCTCGCGGTCCAGAAAACGAAGCCCGCCCTGGCCGAACGCTTCATCTTCATGACCGGTTTCAGCGACGACTCCAAGGTGGAGGAGTTCATCCGGGAATCCGGCCGGGCATCGCTTTGGAAACCCTTCCCGCCCGAGCGCCTCCACGCCCTGCTCCGCCAGGTGCTCGGGCCGAACGGTTGAGCCCGGTTGCGCAACCGCGATTCCCGCGAAACATTTCCCCGCCGCGAGCGTTACCCACTCGAACCGGAACCGACCATGATTTCCCAAACCACCAAAACCGCCTGGGGCGTCGCCCTCGTCAGCGTGCTCGGAGCGGCCGGCTTCTGGATCTATTCCTCCGATCCGGTCCGCCAGGCCGAACTCGGCCTCCTCCGCAAATCGTCCGCCGAGTCCGAACGCCTGTCCGCCGCCAACCGCGCCATGCAGGCGTCGCTTCCGACCGAGGACGTGGACGCCCTCAAGGCGGCCAACTCCCAGCTCCTCGAGGTCCAGAACCAGATCCTCGCCCTGCAAAACGAAATCGCCGATCTGACCAAGGCCCTGGCCAATGTCCGGCCCGAGGAAACTGAAGCCATCCGGCAGCTCGCCACCCAGAACCAGCAACTCGCCGCCGTGCGGGCCCAGCACGAAGCGGCGGTCGCCCAGGCTGATGTCGCTGTCGCCGGTGTCGCCGCGCCCCCGGTCACCGACGGCGGGTTGCCCGCGCCCGGCGGTCGCAGCGCCGCCTTCCAGCTCATCGAGCGCTTGCGCGGACCGGACGGTTCCCTCAGCCCCGAGGCCCAGAAGGCCGCGACCGACGCCCTCAAGGCCTATCGTGATGCCCACAACGGGGCCAACGCGCCGTCCGTCGCCGAGTTGCTCCCCTACATCCCCGCCGACCTGCTCCGGGAAGATTCCGACGAAGAATTCCAGGTCATCAGCCGAGGCCCGAACGGCGAGACCCGCATTCCGGGCGAAGCGATCCGCCCCCGTCGGCGTTGAACCCTCCACCGCACCCGCCATGCTTTCCCTGCTTCCTCCCTTGGCCGTGATCGTCGGAGCCCTCGCTTGGGCCGGATTCACCTTCCAGCAGCACAGCGCCACCAAGGCCGAGATCGCCCGCCTCCGCCAGGTCGCCGAGGATCTCCCCGGCCTGCGCGCCCGCCACGCCGATCTTCGCGAACTCGAGACCCTCCCCCAGGAGATCGAACGCCTGAAACGCGAGAACGCCCGGCTGCCCGAAGCCCAGGCCGAACTCCAGAATCTGGCCGCTCAAAAGGCCGCCCTGCAGAAGGATCTCGTGGACAAGAAGAACTCCGCCCAACAGCAGAAGCTGTCCGAGCTGCTCAACCAGAACCGTGCCCTCTCGGAAGGGCTGCCGGTGGAGACGCCCGCCGCTCCGCCCGTCGCCGTCCCCCCCGGCCTCTGAGTCTTGTCGGCCGGAAATCCCCGGCCAAACCGTGGCCACGGAGCATTCCCCGCTTCGTGGCTTTTTGTTTCTCAGTGAACCGCCCCGCCGCGACGTTCCTTTGGATCGACCGATAGGCCCGCGCTCCGGGCTGTGCTTCGTTTGTCTGCGGACTCGTCGTTTCGGACCAAGACCCGGCGACCGCCCTTGGGTTCTATTGTCCTTCAGCCAGCAATGACCCCGTCGCATTTCCCCAACGAAGAACGCCCCTTGCCCAGCTACCAGCCATGAGCCCGATCTCCCGCCTCCATCCGCGCCAGGTCGCGGCTTTCCTCGTCGTCCTCACGGGCATGGCGGTTCAGGCCGCTTCCGGTCCGTCGTCGCTGCGCGTCCTCTTCCTCGGCGACGAAGGCCACCACCGACCGGCCGACCGCTTCCGCCAGCTCCAACCGGCGATGGCCCGCGTTGGCATCGAGATCGACTACACCGACGCCATGTCCGACCTGAACGCCGCCAAGCTCGCGGGCTACGACAGCCTCGTGATCTACGCGAACACGACGGTCATCCAGCCCGACCAGGAGAAGGCGATGTTCGACTTCGTGCAGAACGGCGGCGGTCTCGTGCCCCTGCACAGCGCCTCCTACTGCTTCCTGAATTCGCCGAGATACATCGAGCTCGTCGGCGGACAGTTCCTGCGCCATGGCGCGGGCGTGTTCCGGGAAACCATCGTTCAACCCGACCATCCGGTGATGAAGGGTCTTTCCGCACTGGAAAGCTGGGACGAGACCTACGTCCACACCAAGCACAACACCAACCGCATCGTCCTGTCCGAGCGCCGCGACAACGAAGGCCACGAACCCTACACCTGGGTGCGGAGCTACGGCCAAGGCCGCGTCTTCTACACGGCTTGGGGCCACGATCAGCGCACGTGGGGCAACACCAACTTCCTCGCCCTCGTCGAGAACGGCATCCGCTGGGCCTCGGAGCATTCCCCCAACCAGGTGAAGGCCGTCACTGGTCTTCCTCCCTTGGAACGCATGCCCGCGCCCGCGCCGTTGCCGAACTACCAGCCGGGCCCGGAGCGCAACACCCCCATCTCCACGATGCAGAAGCCGCTCTCTCCGGCGGATTCCGCGAAGCGCTTCGCCACTCTGGACGGCTTCGAGGCCACGCTTTTCTCCAGCGAGCCCGACGTGGTGAAGGTCATCTGGATGGACTGGGATGAGCGCGGCCGCATGTGGGTCGCCGAAACGGTGGACTATCCGAACACCCCCCTGCCCGACGGCCAGGGCAACGACCGCATCAAGATCGTCGAGGACACGAACGGCGACGGGAAAGCGGACAAGTTCACCGTCTTTGCGGACAAGCTGAACATGCCCTCCAGCTTCGTCTTCGTGAACGGCGGCGTCATCGTGAAGCACTCGGATTGCGTCGAGTTCTTCCAGGATACCAACGGCGACGACCAGTCCGACACCCGCAAAGTCCTCTTCCGCGGCTGGAGCATGGGCGACAC
>CBFGQE010000048.1:0-11762 GCA_965650815.1 uncultured bacterium | reverse complement strand
TGCACTGAGGGCTGGGCGGGAAGACGGACAGGGGGCTTGTTACGGTTGCGTAACGTATTCTGTTGACCGGAATAAGCGACCCTGCGATTTACCGGTCGTCCCCAAAAACCTAACCCACATGAAAACTGCATCTCGTTTTCAGACGAGTGTTTTTCCCAGATTCGCGGCCCTGTCGTTAGGCCTTGTTGTCTCCACTGCCCTGACCTCAAAGGTTTCGGCGGCGCTATTGGCCTATGAAGGTTTTGATTATGCGGTCGGCAGCGTTGTCGGCCAAAACGGCGGCAGCGGTTTCGCCAACGCATGGCAGCCGAACGGCAGCGGTGCGGGGAGCATCCACGATGTCGTGACCGGAAGCCTCAGCTACACGGATAGCCTTGGAAACCAGCTCGTCACGTCGGGCAACAGTCTGCATTTGTCCGGCAGCCCAACCGCCAACAACACGGCCCAACCGAACCGGGACTTCTCCTTCACGCGGACCACGGCCGGCAGTTCCACTTGGTTGAGTTTCTTGATCGAACGCAGCGGAACGGTGACGAACAACGTCAACACCCCGCAGAATCCGTATCCCCGCGGCGCCAACGTGGCGTTCTTCAACACGGGGAGCGAGCAGTTGGCGGTGGGCAACTCCAGCGGTGCGCTGCTGAACGAGATCGCGCTCATCCCGCGCGGCTCTGGCGCGAACGTCGTGCCATCGGGCAACCCCTATTCCGAGCTCTCGTTTGTTCTCGTCCGCATCGACCACTTGGGTGACGCCACAGTCAACGACAACGCCTACATGTGGATCGATCCCAACCTGAACGTGGAGCCTGATATCGGCACGGCGGACGCTTTCAGCGGCGGTTTCGACTATGTGATCAACCGCGTGCGCCCGTTCGCGGGTGGCTATGATACCGGCAATGGCGGACGCCCGAACGCCGTGCTCGACATCGACGAGCTGCGGCTCGGTGAAACCTTCGCGGATGTGACTCCGTTCACCCCCGTGCCGGAGCCTGGTTCGCTCTCCTTGATCGGTCTCGGAGCGGCGGCCCTGCTGCTGAAGAAGCGGCGCGCCTGATCGCACCTTCGTTCCGGTTCCCGACGGGATGGACCTTGGTCCATCCCGTTTTTCTTTTTTCGGCATTGGTCATGTCAGTGAGCGGAAAATGAATGTTCAGCAAAGGGGCGGGCGGCGTTCACTCCCGGGGTTCCCCCACTCCTATGAAACTTCGAGCATCCTCCGGATTCGGCCGTCGGCTTTCCAAGGCGACGGCGGCTTCATTGGCAATCTCCAGCTGGATCGGGCTTTCGCCCGGGGCGCGGGCCGCGCTGTTCATGTATGAAGGGTTCGACTACACGGCCGAGACCACGCTGGTGGGCCAGAACGGCGGCACGGGCTGGAACGGGGCATGGGTGCAGTCGGGCGCGGCGACGGCGTATCCGAACTCCTGGGTCGGCACGGGCAGCCTGAGCTACACGGACGGGCTTGGGAACACGCTGTTGACCTCGGGCAACCGGGGCATCGCCACCGGCGACGGCACGGCCACGGGATTGAACACCGGCGGTTCCACGGGCAATTCCCAGCCGCTGCGGCGCTTCGACTTCTCCGTCCTGCCGAACAGCGTCGCGCTGGGCAGCAACGGCGTGGCGACGACCTGGATCAGCTACCTGGCCGTGCGGACGGACGCGGAGTTCATCGCCTCCAATGGCAGCAACTACGTCCACGGCCGGGCGGCGGGGCTCCAGCTCTTCAACCGCTCCACGGCGGCGGGCGGCGGCACGGAGATCCTGGCGGCGGGCCGGGCGAGCCAGAACGGGGAAACAACCATCGGCGATCTGCCTGACGACACTTGGGGCATCTACAACGCGGGCAACGCGAACGCGACCAAGGCGACCACGGATTCCTTCACCTCGACCTCCTTCATCGTGATCCGCGTGGATCACACGGCCACGGTGGACGCGGTGGGCAGCCCGGACACGGCCTACATCTGGATCAATCCCGGGCTGAGCTTCGAGCCGAACATCGCCACGGCCGACGCGACGATCACGGCCGACTTCGTGGCGGCGGGCGGCACGATCAGCGCGGACCGCGACTACGCGTTCGACGCGATCCGGCTCTTCGGCGGCAGCCGCAACGCCACGGTCGGATACGGCCAGTTGGACATCGACGAGATCCGCATCGCGGACACCTTCGCGGACGTGGCGCCGGTGCCGGAACCGACGGCCGCGGCGTTGGGGCTGCTGGGAGGCGCCGCGTTGCTGTGGGCGCGCCGTCGTCGCGGATGAACGACGGAGCCGGCCGTGAGCGGCGCGATTTTCGGGGTTGGTGGTGGCCGCAGCGGAGCGCATTCCGCTGCGGCCTTTTTCGTGGTCCGGAGCGGGAACCGATCTTCCGCGTGGACCGCCGCCGGGGCGTGCGTTAATACCTCAGGGCCGCCAAGAACCCGGCATTCCCGATGGAGCCCAACACTTTGAGCGCGTTTCCGTCCTCCGTTTTCCGGGGAGCGGCCTGGCGTTCCGGGCTCAAGGTGGGGCTGGTCTATGGGCTGGTTTCGCTGGCTTGGATCTGGGGTTCCGACGAGCTGCTGGCCCGGCTGCCATTGGAGGAGGAGACCCGGCGCTGGATCGCGACGATCAAGGGAACGGGCTTCGTGCTCGCGACCACCGTGATGCTGGTGGTCATCGTGCGGCGCGAGGTCGGCGCGCAGGCGGAGATGGCCCGCAGGCTGCGCGACGCCGAGCAGCGCTTCGGCAAGATGCTGGCCGCGCCGGACCGGGTGCACTGGATTCTGGACCTCGCGGCGGACCGCTTCGAGTTCGTCAGCCAGGGCGCGCGCACGCTCCGGGGCAAGTCTCCCGAGGAGCTGATGGAACGGGCCTCCCGTTGGAACGACGGCTTGGACGCGGGCGACGCGGCCCGGCTCGCGGAGGCGCGCCGGGCCTGCCGCGACGGCGAGAGCCAAGGGTATCAGATGGAGTATCGCCTGCGACGACCGGACGGCGGCGTGATCTGGATCGACGAGAGCGCGTCGATCCTGGGCCCGGGCCCGGACGCGCGTCGGCTGAACGGCCTGTGCCGGGACGTGACGGAACGCCGGCTCGCGGCGGAGCGGCTGAAGGAGCAGGAGGCGGAGCTGGTGCGGAGCGAACTGCGGCACCGCGTCCTCTTCGAGCGGAACCTGCTCCCGATGTGGATCTGCGACGCGCAGTCGTGGCGGATGGTCCTGGTCAACGACGCCGCGCTGAAGGCCTACGGCTATTCCAGGGAGGAGTTCCTCGGCATGACGCTGCCGTTTCTGGAGCCCGAGGAGGACCGGGAGCCGGGCCGCGACGACCCTTCGGTCCACGGCCCGAGGCGGCTGGTGCGGCACGTCCGGAAGAACCGTTCGATCATCATGGTGGACCTGTTCTGCCAGCCGGTTTCGCTGGAGGGGCGCGAGATGCGGCTGGTGGTCGCGCACGACGTGACCGCGCGGGTGCAGGCCGAGCGCGACCTGCGCCGGAGCCGGGAACGCCTGGAGCTGGTCATGGCCGGGGCCGATCTCGGCACCTGGGAATGGGACATGGTCACGGACGAGGTCGTCATGAGCGAACGGCTCCTGCTCCTGCTCGGGCACGGGATCGGCGAACGGCTTGGAAGCCTCGCGGCCTGGCGCGAACGGTCCCATCCGGACGACCTGAAGCGGCTGGTCCAGCGGGTGCAGGGCCATCTGGCGGGCCGCAGCCCGGTGCTGGAATGCGAGCTGAGGATCCGCAGCGGCACCGGCCAATGGGTCTGGATCAACCTCCGCGGCGCGGTCGTGGAGCGCGGGCCGGACGGTTCGCCCCTCCGCATGATGGGCACCTACCTGGACATCAACGCGCGCAAGGAGGCCGAGGCCTCCTTCCAGGCCATCGCCCATCGGCTCCGCCTGGCCACGCACGCGGCCGGCATCGGCGTGTGGGAATGGGACGTGCCGACGAGCCGGGTCTCTTGGGATTCCCAGATGAGGAGCCTCCACGGCCTGGCCGAGGACGCGGGGCCGGCGGACCTGAACGGCTGGCTCGGCCTGATCGCGACGGAGGACCGCACGGGCGTCTGGCTGGCGATGAGCCGGTTGCTGGAGGAAGGGGCCGATTACCGGATCGAATACCGCGTCCGCCTGCCGGACGGCGGCACGCGCCACATCAATTCCTTCGGCACGATCGACCGGGACGTGGCGGGGAATCCGCTCCGTGTCGTGGGCGTGAACTACGACGTGACCAGCCGGAAGCTGGCCGAGATCGAGATCCGCAGCCTGAACCAGGATCTGGAACGCCGCGTCGCGGTCCGGACGGCGGAACTGGAAGCGACGAACCGGGAGCTGGAAGCCTTCAGCTACTCGGTCTCCCACGACCTGCGGGCGCCGCTGCGGGCGGTGGACGGCTTCAGCCTGGCCTTGGCCGAGGACGCCGGACCGGTGCTCGACCCCATCAGCCGGAGCCATCTGGACCGCATCCGCGCGGCGGCCCGGCGCATGGGGCAGCTGATCGACGATCTGCTGCACCTGTCCCGGGTGACGCGGGTGGCGCTGAAGCGGGTGCCGGTGGACGTGTCGGCGCTGGCGTGGGAGGTGGCCCAGGCGCTCTCCGCGCAGGCGGAGGGCCGGCAGGCCCAGGTGTCGATCACCGCCGGCATGAGGGCGCACGCCGACGAGGGGCTGCTGCGCATCGTGCTGGAGAACCTGATCGGCAACGCCTTCAAGTTCACCTCCAAGCGGGACTGTCCCGTGATCGAGATCGGGGCCGAGGCCGGAGAATCCGGGACGGTGTTCCACGTCCGGGACAACGGCGCGGGGTTCGACATGGGCTATGCCGGGAAGCTGTTCGGCGCGTTCCAGCGGCTGCACGGCCGGGACGAGTTCCCGGGCACAGGCATTGGCCTGGCCACCTGCCAACGTATCGTCCACCGGCACGGCGGCCGGATCTGGGTGGAGGCGGCGGTGGAGAAGGGCGCGACCTTCTTTTTTACGCTCGACCCGGACGCCTCTTTCAGGGCAGATAGCCCAGACTTCCAAACCACGCCGCGCTCCACATCATGACGATGACTTCCAGGCCGATCCTGCTGGTCGAGGACAACCCCGACGACGAAATGCTCACGCTGCGCGCGCTGCGCGGGCACAAGATTTCGAACGAGGTGGTCGTCACCCGGGACGGGGCCGAGGCCCTCGACTACCTGATGGGACGGGGCGGCTTCGCCACGCGCGATCTCGGCCAGCTCCCCGCGCTCGTGCTGCTGGACATCAAGCTGCCCAAGGTGAACGGCATCGAGGTGCTCAGCCAGATCAAGGGCAGCCCCGAGACCAAGGGCATCCCGGTCGTCATGCTCACCTCCTCCAAGGAGGACCAGGACCTCGTGGCCAGCTACAGCCTGGGGGCCAACAGCTACGTGAGGAAGCCGGTCGCCTTCGAGGACTTCTACGAGGCCGTCGGGCAGGTGGGGGCCTACTGGTTGGGGTTGAACGAATCCCTCCCTTCCACCGTCTGAACCGGACGTGAAACGGCCCCTCAAAGTCCTGCTGGTGGAGGATTCCCCGGACGACGCGGACTTGGCGCTGGGGCAGTTGAGGCGCGCGGGCTACGACGTGCGGGCCAAGGTGGTCGAATCCGCCGCCGGGTTCATGGCCGCCCTCGGCGAGGAGCCCTGGGATCTCGTCCTCTCCGACTACCAGTTGCCTTCCTTCACCGGGATCGAGGCGCTCCGCCTGCTGCGCACCGCCCGCCACGACACCCCGTTCGTCCTCATTTCCGGCACGGTGGGCGAAGACGTCGCCGTCGAGGCGATGAAGGCCGGGGCCAACGACTATCTCCTGAAGCAGAGCCTCGTCCGCCTCGGGCCCGCCGTGGAGCGCGAGCTCCGCGAGGCGGAGAACCGGCGGCTCAAGGAATCCGCCGAACGAGCCCTGCGCGAGAGCGAGCAGCGCCTCTCGGCCGTGGTCCAGACCGCGATGGACGCCATCATCACGGTGGACGGGGCGTTCCGCATCGTCCTCTTCAACGGCGCGGCCGAGCGGATGTTCCTCCGGTCCGCCGCCGCCGCCATCGGCCAGCCGATCCATGCGCTGATCCCCCGGCTCTTCGCCGAGAACCGCGTCGGCGGCCCAGAGTCCCGCGAGCAGGTCTTCTCCGGGCTGCGTTCGGACGGCGAGGAGTTTCCCATCGAGGCCTCCATCGCCCGCAGCGAGATCGGCGGGCACACGCTTTTCACCGTCATCCTGCGCGACATCTCGGACCGGGTGCGGGCCGAGGAGGACCGTGATCGGCTGGAGTTCCAGCTGCGCCACGCGCAGAAGATGGAGGCGATTGGCGTCCTCGCGGGCGGCATCGCACATGACTTCAACAACATCCTCGGCACGATCCTCGGGAACGCCGAACTGGCCCGCTACGACGTGCCCGATGAGCATCCCGCGCGGGAATCCCTGGAGGCCATCCTCAAGGCCTCCGAACGCGCCCGCGAACTGGTCCGCCAGATCCTCGCCTTCAGCCGCCGATCCCTCCCCAGCCAGAGCGTGATCCGGCCCGACGAGGAGACGATGGACGCCTGCCGTCTCCTGCGCGCGACCATTCCCGCCGGCATCGACGTGGAGACGGTGGTCGAGCCCAAGACGCCGCGCATCCGCGCCGACCCGACGCAGTTCCACCAGGTGCTGATCAACCTCGTCACCAATGCCCTCCAGGCCGTGGCGTCGCAGGGCGGGAAGATCCGGATCGCCGTCGGCCCCGCGTTCATCCAGTCGGCCTCGGCGGAGCGGCCCGCACTGGGCCGGTATTGCCGCCTGGCCGTTTCGGACAACGGCAGCGGCATCGATCCCAAGCTGCGCAGCCGCATCTTCGATCCCTTCTTCACCACCAAGGGACCGGGCAGCGGCACCGGCCTCGGGCTTTCCGTCGTCCACGGGATCGTCAACACCTACGGCGGCTTCATCGAGGTGGACAGCCAGCCGGGCCAGGGCTCCAGCTTCCAGGTCTATTTCCCGGCGGTGGATACGGCGGAGACCCCTGCCGAACCGGCGGTCGAGCTGCCGATGGGCCAGGGGGAGGAAATCCTGATCCTCGACGACGAGCTGCTGTTGCTCGACGCGCTGCGGCGGCTGCTGGAAAAGCGGAACTACCGCCCCGTCGTCGTTTCCCGCCCGGAGATGGCGCAGTCGGCCCTGGAAGATCCGGCCCACCGCATCCGGCTGGCCATCCTCGACTACGCCATGCCCGGATCGTCCGGGCTCGACGTCGCCGCTTCTCTGGTCAAGTGCCGCCCCGGACTGCCGATCATCCTGGTCAGCGGCAATCCCGGAGGCGTCTCCGAGGAGGCGGCGCGCAGTGTCGGCATCCGAGAGATCTTCACCAAACCGGTGAGGGCGGCCGATCTCCTGCCTGCGCTGTCCCGGCTGTTGGGCACCGAACCCTTGAAACCATGAGCGCGGTCTTGCTGGTCGATGATGATGACGGGTTCCGCCATGCGATGGGGCGGATCCTGAGGGGCGCGGGCCACACCGTGCAGGAGCTGGCCAGCGGGCAGGAGGTGCCCCGCGTGCTCCACGACACGAAGATCGACGTGCTCGTCACGGACCTGATCATGCCCGATGTCGAGGGGCTGGAGACCATCCGCACCGTCCGTCGCCACCATCCCGGCCTGCCCATCATCGCGATCTCCGGCGGTGGCCGGTTGACCCCGGAAAGCTACCTCACGATGGCGCGGGGCGTGGGGGCCAATCGCGTCCTCGCCAAGCCGTTCGAGCCGTCGGCGCTGGTGGCCATGATCGAGACCCTGACGGCCCGCGCCGAGTGACGCGGCTGGGTCTGTTCCTTCAGCGCTTTTCCAGCACCAGCGCGCTCCGGCCCACCGCGCTGGGCACCTGGGCGATGGGTTCCAGCCCGAAGTCCTGGCCGATCCCCTCGATCTCCCGCGTCGAATAGCACCGTCCTTGCGTGATGTGCAGCAGCACCACGGAGTATTCCGCCACGGACAGCGGCCCGTCCTTCTCCGGCGAAAGAAACGCGTCGTGGACGATCAGCCAACCGCCCTTCTCCAGCGCTTCGGCGGACGCCTTCATCAGTTGCCGCACCACCGGCAGATCCCAGTCGTGCAGCACGTTCGAGTAGAGGTGGACGTCGTGTCCCGAGGGCAAGGGTTCCACCAGCATGTCGCCCGCGACGGTGCCGACGCGGTCCGAGAATCCACGCTTGGCGATGGCCCGGGCCGCGATTCGGTCCACCGGCGGCTTGTCCAGCACCGTGCCGCGCAGGTTCGGAAAACGGGCCGCGAAGGCGCACGCGTAAACGCCCGAACCGCCCGCGATGTCGAGCACACTTCGTTTGCCGGAAAGATCCAGGTTCGCCGCCAAGGCCTGCGAGAGCAGCACGCCCCGGCAATCCATCATGGCGGTGAACTCTTCGGCGAAGGACTCGCTCTCCATCGCCTTGTGCCAATCGCCCTGGTCCTTGCGCGCCGCGAAATTCGCCGGCCGATCCGTGCGGAGAATCTCCAGCAGATCGCGCGCGATGGGCCGGTCCTTTAACTTGGGATAATAGGGCGCGAGGTTCCACGGCGAACCCGCGACGGTGTGTTCCCGTCCGGCGGCGGTGACGGAAAGAAGATCGCCTTCCCGGCGCAGCAGCCCGAGCGAGACCAACAGCGTCGTCATCACGTCGAGCGGGCGGGGATGGAACCCGAAGTGGGCTCCGATCTCGGCCAGGGTTTTCGGGCCGACGCCATTCAGCCAGGTGAAGAAATCGAGTTCCACCAGGGCCACGTCGAGCATGTCCACCGCGTAGAACCCGTCGCGGTAGCGGTAGAGCTGCGATGGATCGGTTTGCGGCGCGGTGGTCAGGTCGAACATGCGCCGGACTGTGCCGCAGCCGCCGGGTGCGTCCAGCGCGCATTCCCGATCAGCGTTTCCGCCAATGGGCCGAGCGATAGGTCAGTTCGCCCTCCGCCAAGGCGCGGTAGATGCGCGAGCCTTGGACGCCGGCGAAGTCGCGGCCGAGCCCGTGCAGGAACTTCGGCAGATGCCGCTGGACCAGGTCCAGCGAACGGGCCGAATTGCGGTCCATGCCGCGCCGGACTTCCACGCCGATGTCGCGCGTGCAGACGTGTTCCAACGGCGATGAGGAGAAGTCCTTGTCCCAGCTCTGCATCCCGTCCGCGAACCGGAAGTCGGCGTAGAGCAACGATCCGCCGGGAACGAGCACCCGCGCGACTTCCCGGAGGAAGGCGGGGAAATCGGGATAGCAGTGCGACGCCTCCACGTTGACCACGACGTCGAACGTCGCGTCGGCGAAAGGCAGGCGACAGGCGTTGCCGCGCACAAAGGACAGGCCGGGCACAGCGTGTCGTCGGCGGCAAAACGCGATCCCCGCCGGATTCAGATCGAGCCCGGTGTATTCCGCGGGCCGAAAGGTGCGGCTCAGATACGACGCGCCGCCACCATGGCCGCAACTGATCTCCAGCACCCTTTTGTCACGCAGGTCGATCTGGGAACCGACGTGCTGGTAGAGCTGGATGCAGGCGCGGTTCGGTTCGTCTTCCTGGGAAAGAACCGGAGCGGGAACGCACCTCGTCTCCTCGAAGGCGTAGTTGAGGAACAGCACGTCGTCCGCGCGCAGGCGTCGCGTCAGGTAGGGATACCAGAGCCGCCAGATCGCCTGCCGCGCGGGCGCGAAGGAGAAGAGCCGGTCAACGATGGACACGGTTCTCGGTGGAGGGACGGCGTGCGCGGAGCTGGACGCCTTTGCGGGCGAGGCACGCATCGAGCGCCGTCGTGTAGATGTCGCCGAGGGCGCCGGGCTGCGCGACCGTCATGTTGAGATCGCGCAACCGGCCGTCGTGCACGCCGTAGATCCAGCCGTGGATCGCCAGCTCCTGGCCGCGCGCCCAAGCGTCCTGGACGATGGTGGTCTGGGAGACGTTGACGGCCTGCTCGATGACGTTCAGCTCGCAAAGCATGTCCACCTTCGCCCGCTCCTCGGGCAATTCGTCGAGGATCGGCCCGTGCATGTGCCGCACGTCCTGCACATGGCGCAGCCAGTTGTCGATGAGGCCGAGCTTCCGGTTCTGCAACGCCGCCGCCACGCCGCCGCAGCCGTAGTGCCCGGTCACGATGATGTGCTTCACCTTCAGCACGTCCACCGCGAACTGGACGACCGATAGGCAGTTCAGGTCCGAGTGGACGACGACGTTGGCCACGTTGCGATGGACGAAGAGCTCGCCGGGCAGGAGGCCGACGATCTCGTTGGCCGGCACGCGGCTGTCCGAGCAGCCGATCCAGAGATATTCCGGGGCCTGCTGGTTGGAGAGCTTCTTGAAAAAATCCGGGTCCTTCTGGCGGATGGCTTCGGACCAGGCGACGTTTTGGCTGAAGAGGTTTCCTAGAGTGCTCACGGGAACGGATGTTTAGCCCACAGCAGGGACGCCCGGCAACTGCTCAGGTGGGCCGGGGAAAAACGGGGAAAGCGCGGAAGTGGTGGAGCCTAGGGGGTTCGAACCCCTGACCTTCTCATTGCGAACGAGACGCTCTACCAACTGAGCTAAGACCCCAACCGCGACCGGCATCGTTAGAGACTGCCCGCGTCGCCAGCAAGCCATTTTTCCGCAGCCAAGGTTGCGATCATCCTGGGCTCGTAGGTTCATCCGATTGTGGGCCGCATTTCTTCCATCGGAACCTTCGCGGCTTCGAGGGAGCAGGCTACAAGCCTGTCCCGAAGGTTTTTGAACGTGCTGCCAACCCGGCTTGAAGCTGCGGCACTCGCGCAGAACAGGAAACGACGTGGCGCAGGTTTCTGGATGAAACGAAAAAAGCCCCGGCCGGAGCCGGGGCTTTCGCAGAATGATTGGAACGGACCGCTTAGTAGCGGTTGCGTCCGCCGCCACCGCCGCCACCGCCGCGGTATCCACCGCCGCCGCCGCCGGAACGCTCTTCGCGGGGCTTGGCGACGTTGACCGTGAGGTCACGGCCATCGACCGAACGGCCGCTCAGACCGGAGATCGCCGCTTCCGCTTCCTGGGCGGAGTTCATGGTGACGAAGCCGAAGCCGCGGGAACGGCCGGTGTCGCGGTCGGTCATGACGGCGACTTCGTTGACGGCGCCGAATTCGGAGAAGGCTTCGCGAAGCGAGGCTTCCGTGGTGTTGAAGGAGAGATTTCCGACAAACAGTTTGCTGCTCATGTGATGATATCTGTTCTGAACTAACCGGGTCCTTATCCAGACTGTTCCCGACGATCGGGTCTAAAAATCATCACTGAATCATCTTCAACTGAGGATTTGCCATGCCTTGAGGGTTCCGAGCTACTCGACAGGGGTGCAAGCTGACTGGATTGGCCGAAGTAGCAACGTATATCGCAAAATCTTTTCGCATCGCGCTCGCCGGGCCGAAACGGAGCGCCGCTCCCGTGGCGTAGTTTCGGCGTGCAGGACCGGGATGGATTGTGGCGTGATCGGCCCGTGAGAGCGGTTCTTCAACGGGTGTCCGAAGCCTCGGTCCGATCGAGCGGAACTGTCGCGGGGCAGATCGGCTGCGGCCTGCTGGTCCTGCTCGGCGTGGAGCCCGACGACACGGCCGACGATATCGACTGGTTGGCCAACAAGCTCGTCCAGCTCCGGGTCTTCGACGACGTGACCGGCACGATGAACCGTTCCGTGCTCGACGCCGGGGGCGACATTCTGCTCGTCAGCCAGTTCACGCTGCTCGCCAGCACGAAGAAGGGGACGCGTCCCTCATGGCATCGTGCCGCCAAGCCCGAAGTCGCCATTCCTCTCTACGAAGCCTTTCAC
>CBFGQE010000047.1:0-11764 GCA_965650815.1 uncultured bacterium | reverse complement strand
CATTTCGAGTATGCCCCGATCCCGGCGGAGCCAACGGAGCAGCCGACCGGTTTCACCGGTGAAGGGCTGATCGCCTGGTGGGCCGCCCGCCACATGACCAACGCGGCCGAGGGGCAACTGATCGACAGCAACGGCGACCTGACCGGCAACGGCTACACCGCCACCGCGAGCGGCAACGCGCGGCCCGCGTTCCGCCAGAACGTCCTGAACGGCCAGCCCGCCTGGCAGTTCGACGGCGGCGATTTCTGGAACGTGCCCGCACTGACCAACCGGATCGGCGACTTCACCGTCTTCGTCACGGCCCGGGCCAACGGCGCACCGGACCATGCGCGGTTGTTCGACAAGGATCGGTTCGACGGCTTCTGGGCGGCACGCCGCAGCAACGGCACCGCCGGCGGCGGGGCGAACCGCTCCCCGTCCCCCTACGGCATCTGGGCCCCGGCCCCGGACACCTTCACCCTCATGGTGCGCAAGCAGGGCTCGCACACCGTGGTCTGGGTCAACGGCGAATCCTGGGTGGAGGATTTCACCGCCCCGCTGGTGAGCGACACCTCGCCGGGCACGATCGGCAAGGCCAGCGGCCAGAGCTACGGCTTCTTCAAGGGCTGGATCGCGGAGATCGCGCTCTTCACCAACGCCGTGCCGCTGGAGGCCTGCACGAACACGATGGCCTTCTTCAACGCCACCTACGGCACCGGACCTCGGCTCCAGGGTCCGCCGCCCGAACAGTGGCTCTCCACCGCCACGAACTCGCTCCCGGCCGGAAACCAGCCCGTGAACGTTTCGGCCGGACTCTCGGGCTTGGCGTCCGACACCGAATACGTCTTCCGCCTCGTCGCGGACAACGCCATCGGCGCCACCACCGGCAGCAACCAGGTGTTCGCCACCACGGCGTCCCAGTCCGCACCGGCGGTCGCCACCTTGGCCGCGACCGGCATCACGACGAACGGAGCGGTGCTGAACGGCACGGTCAATCCGAACGGCGCGGTCACGAGCTACTACTTCGAGCATGGTGCGACCACCAGCTACGGCTCCCGCACCGCCACCAACAGCGTCGGTGCCGGTTCGGCCGAGATCGCGGTCAGCGCCGCGGTCAGCGGTCTTCAGCCCGGCACGACCTATCACTACCGCCTCGTCGCGGTGAACGCCGGCGGAACGGCCCTTGGCCAGGACCGCAGCGTGGCCACGCAGTCCTTCCTGTGGGTGCCTCCCATTCCCGACCTTGTGAACGGCGTGCCGGCCTGGGGCGACCACGACAACGACGGGCTCGTGGATCTGCTCCTGGTGGGTCGCGACAGCGCCATGCCCTCGCGCCTGTGGCGCAACACCGGCTCGACCTTCACCGGCGTCGCGATCCCGGGACTCCCCGGACTGGCGCAGGCCACGGCGGCTTGGGGCGACTATGACAACGACGGTCTCCTAGACTTCGCCGTCTCCGGCGACACGGGCGAAGGATTCGTCACCCAGTTGTGGCGCAACACCGGCGAGGGCTTCGCGCAGGTGGAGGTTCCGTTCCCCGGATCGGCCCGAGGATCGTTGGCCTGGGGCGACCACGACAACGACGGGCGCATCGACCTGCTGATCACCGGCGAATCCGACCGGGATGGCGGCGTGATCCTCGCCGAGCTCTGGAGAAACACCCCCGACGGTTTCGAGCGGGTCGAGGCCGGATTGCCTCCGGTGCGCGCCGGCCAAGCGGCCTGGGGCGACTACGACAACGACGGCTGGGCGGATCTGCTGCTCACGGGCAGCACCAACTGGAGCGACGCGGGCGGGATCACGGCCGTCTTCCGCAACACGGGCGAAGGGTTCGAACGGATCGGACACTCCATCCCGGCCGTCGCGCGCAGCAGCGCGGCGTGGCAGGACCATGACGGCGACGGCCTCCTGGATCTCGCCCTCTCGGGCCTGCACCCCGAAATGGACGGCATTCTCCTCTGCCAGGTGTGGCGCAACACCGGAAACGGCTTTGAGCTGGCCGAGGCCGCTCTGCCGGGCTTCGTGGATGGTTCCCTCACCTGGGGCGACTACGACAACGACGGACGGCCCGATCTCTTCCTGGCGGGCGACGGCCAAGGCGAAGAAGTCGCGGGCCTGTTCCGCAATACACCGGAAGGCTTCGTGGTCGTCGCGACGGACCTCGACGCCGTCGGCAGCAGCCTGGGTTCGTGGGCGGACATCGACACGGACGGACGGCTGGACCTGCTCCTGACCGGCACTTCCTCGGAAGGCGTCTTCGCCGCGATCCGGAAGAACCTCTCGCCCGAGGCGAACCGCCTCCCGCAGCCGCCCGCCATGCTGGAGGCCATTCCGACGACCGGCGGGGTCGTCCTGCTCTGGACCGCCGGTTCCGATCCGGAGACCCCTGCCTCCGGCCTCTCCTACAGCCTGCGCATTGGCACCGCGCCCGGCGGCTCCGACATCGTGGCCGCCGCCGCCGGACCGGACGGCACGCGCCGGCTCCAGGGCTTGGGCAACCGCCAGCTCGCGACCAACGCCGTGCTCGCCCTGCCGCCCGGCACCTACTACTGGAGCGTCCAGTCGGTGGATGGCGGCTACGCGGGTTCGGAGTTCGCGCCCGAGCGGTCGTTCACCATTGCCGCCGTGCCGGTCGTCGTGCCCGTGCTCACCGGCATCCAGCGGCTCGGCGACGGCACCGTGCGGGTGACGTTCACCGCGGCGGCGGGAGCGGATCTCAGGGTCGTGGCCGGAAGCGACCTGTCCTCGCCGATTTCGGCGTGGAGCACCTTGGGATCGGCCAGCGAAACCAGCCCCGGCGTGTTCGAGTTCATCGACACCGCCGCCGGCTCGGCGACGCTGCGCTTCTACGGGGCGAAGGCGGAGTAAAACCCGCTCCGGCAACAAACCAAAAACCCTTCATCCCGTTCGACGGGATGAGGGGTTTTCTTTGGCTCCACCAATCTTCTTGCTCGATCGGTCGGCCCCCAAGAGCGCGGCACGGGGAAGAATCGCTCCCGCTTCGCCGCGCCGTCTGGGAATCAGGGCGCGGCGCGTATCAGCCGGAAGAACTCCGTCCCGTTCGTCGCCTGGCGCGTCATCTGGAAACCGTTGCTCACGACGCTGGGCGAGTTGGTCAGGGCCACCCAATTCCCTCCCGACGGCATATTGGTCGACCTCTCGACGGTGAAGTTGGAATAGGTCAGCGACCAGCGCAGCGCCACGCCGGCTTCACCGGCCGGGAAGATGTCCAGCTCCGGCGGCTGCGCGATGGTGGTGACGAAGCGGTTCACCTCGTTGTTGCTCGTGATCAGGTCGGCGGTCGTGGATGTGACCTCGGCTCCAATTTCGGTGGCGGCCGCCGAGAGCGCCTTGCAGCGCAGCGTCAGCGTGAGCACCGAGCCCTTGGGCAACGCGGTCAACGCAACGGAACCTCCAAGGCTGTTGGTCGAGGCCGTTCCGGACGTCGCGCTGGCGGAGAGGATCTGGAAGAAGAACGGCTTCTCGATAGAGAGCACCACGTTCGACGCCGTGTTGGGCCCTTTGTTGGTGACGCTGGCGGAGAGGAGCAGGATTTCGTTCACCACGGAAGGATCGCGGTCGAGGGCGATGGACACGGCCAGATCGGCGCTGGGCATGATGATGAAGGGGGCCGGGCTATTGGTGACGCCGCCGGGCGTGAGGATGGTGACGAAGCCATTGGTGGCGGTGAGCGGAACCACGGCCGTGACCGCGCCGTTGTTCACCACGGTGAAGTTCGCGAGCTGGCCGTGGAAACGCACTTCCGTCGCTCCGGAGAGATTCGTGCCCGCGACGGTGATGGTGCCGCCGAGCGGCGCGGAGGTGGGATTCAGCGACGAGATGATCGGCGGCAGATGGAAGTTGGTCGTGGTGGTCGCGACGCCATACGGATTGCGCACCGAGACCGGACCGTTCGACGCGCCCACCGGCACGACGGCCGTGATCTGGCTGGGCGACGTGGCCTGGAAGGAGAGCGAACGCACGCCGCCAAAGGTCACGTTGGTCACGTCGATCAGGTTTTCGCCGTGGATGGCGACGGAGGTGCCGATGGTGCCGTTCGGCGGATTGAAGCTGGAAATGAGCGGTGCGCGGCCGGTGACGACGAAGTTGCTGGACGAGGAATTGGTCCCGAACGACGTGGCGACGGTGAAGACGCCGGAGGAGGCGTTGGCCTGCACCCGGGCCTTGAGCTGGGTGTCGGATGTGACCGTGACGGAGGCGACATTAGTGCCGTTGAGTCGGACGGTCGTGCCCCCCACGACAAAATTCTCGCCGTCAATCGTCACCTCGGTGTTCACCGGTCCGTGCGGCGGGTTGAACCCAGAGATCTCCGGCGCGAGGCCCACGATGAAATTGGTCGAGGTGGTGTTGGTGCCGTAGGGCGTGATCACCCGGATCGGTGCGGTGTAAACGTTGGCCGGAGCCTTGGCGTTGACCTGGGTGCCGTTGGCCGAGACGAAGACCACTTGGGTGGCGGCGTTGGTGCCGAAGAAAACGGCCGTGTTTCCGTTGAAGAAGTTCAGACCGAAGATCGAGACCTCGGTGCCCGGCCCGCCGCGCACCGGCGTGAAACTGGTGATGATCGGGCCGCCACCGATGGGGAAGAAGTTCGACCGCGTGGTGAACGTGCCCCAGGTGACGCTGGCGGCGTTGCTGGCGAGGATCGGTCCCGGCACCGCTCCGGCGGGCACAACAACTCGGACTTCGCCAATGGCCGGGCCTTGGACGGGGTTCGACGCCAAGGCGCCGCCGAGCCAGATCTTCGACCCCAGCAGGTTGGAACCATAGATCGAGATGGTGTCGTTGGTCCGACCCGTGGGGGTGAAGGCGGTAATGTAGGGCTGGCCGCGCAGCACCACGAAGTTGTTGGTCGTCATGGTGGCTTGGCCCAGCACGGTGACGGTGATGGGCGCGGTCACGGCATTGGCCGGCACCTTGGCGTTGATCTGGTTCTGCGAAGCGCGGAACGGATTGACCGCCGCGACGTTTCCGAAATGGACCGAAAATGCGCCGGAGCTGCCAAAGCCGGTTCCGAAGATATTGATCTCCTGCTGGGAGCCGGGCGTCCCAAAAGCAGGAGATACGTTCGTGATCACCGGAACCGCCTTGGCCGAAACGGCCCACAGGATTCCCACCACCACCCAGAGACGGAATGCCTCCCCAATACGCGCAACGCCAAGCATGGGCCGGAGTCTTCCGGTCGCCTTGCGGCTTTCAAGCGCGAAGTCGTGCCTCTTTCGGCCCATGCTCCGGGCTCGCCTCCGCGCCGGTCGTCGGTTGGAATCCCGCCCGTTGAAACCGTCGAAACCATCGCCGCCACCTTCGCGCCAGCCCGCGTTGCCGGGATTGCCCCCGTGGTTCTGCCTGTTCGCCGGGATCGTTTTCGGCCTGATCTTCGTCAAGCAGGGCAACCCGGTCATCTTCGCCAAGCTGATCGTCGCGCCGGTCAACGTGGTGGAACTGGCCCTGCAATTCTGGCCGATCTCCTGGGGTTACCAACTGCTGCTCGCGCTGGGATTGGCGACGGTCTTGATGTGTTCACGGACCGGGCTGAAACCGGGGTTTCGCTTCGACTCTCCGTGGCCGATCCGCTGTCTGTTGCTGGGTTTGGCTTGGCTGGGCTGGCAATGCCTCGCGGCCACCCAGACGATCAACGCCCACCTGACCTCGGTGACGCTGGCCCAATTCATCGGATGCCTCGTTTGCTTCGCCTTCGGCCTCTTCATCCTGCGGCATTTGCAGCCGGTGCATGCTCCCTGGTTCTGGACGCCGTTGCTGCTGGCCTTGGGCTATTCGCTGTGGGCCGGTTGGGACCAGCACTTTGGCGGATTGCAGCAGATCCGGGAACAAGTGCTTTCCGGCAGCCTGGCCTCCACCAACGCCCTGGTCGGTAGCGTGACGGACGAAGCGCTGCGCAAGAAGGCCATGAGCAACCGCATCTACGGCACGTTCGTTTACCCGAACACCTTCGCCGGCGGCATCCTGCTCCTGCTGCCGCTGGCGTTGGCGTGGCTCTACACGGCCGGGGCGGCTTGGGCCAAAGGACTACAGTTCGCCCTGATGGCCGGAGTCGCGGCGGTCGCCGGAGCGTGTCTGGCGTGGTCGGGCTCCAAGTCCGCCTGGTTGATCGCCGTCGCCATCGGGGTGGTGGCGATCTGGTTGCGGCCTTGGTCGGTGAAACTGAAAGTCGGCATCACCTTGGGTGTCACGGTCCTCGGGTTGACGGCGTTTGGTCTGCGCTACGCCGGGTATTTCCAGAAAGGCGCGCAAAGCGTGGAGTCCCGCTTCGACTACTGGCGCGCCGCTTGGGCCGTTTCCAAAGCCGAACCCGTCTTCGGCACCGGTCCCGGCACCTTCCAGATTCCCTACCAGCGCATGAAAGCGTCGGAGTCCGAAATGGCCCGGCTGGCCCATAACGACTACTTGGAACAGGCCAGCGACTCGGGATGGCCGGGATTTGTCCTGTTCATCGCTTGGATCTGCGCTACCGGCTGGGCTCTCTTGCGCTCGGTTTCGCCCCATCCCATCCATCAAGCGGCGTTGCTGGGGTGGTTGGCCATCCAGATCCAGGGGTTGAGCGAGTTCAACCTCTACATTCCCGGCATCGCCTGGATCGCCTGCCTCTTGGCCGGTTGGTTGTTGGGCCGGAATCCGTTCGACACGCCGAAAGCCGCGACCTAGCGTCCAGCCCTTGCCATGAAGATCCTCTTCCTCAATGGCCCGAACCTCAACCTGCTCGGCACCCGGGAACCGTCCATCTACGGCCGGGAAACCTTGGCCGAGGTCGAAGGTTTGGTCCGGAGCCGGGCCGCGCAGGTGCCGGTGGAAATCGAGTTCCGCCAAAGCAACAGCGAGGGCCAGTTGATCGACTGGATCCACGCCGCGCGGGGCCACACCGCCGCCATCGTGCTGAACGCCGGCGGACTGACCCACACCTCCGTGGCCCTGCGCGACGCCATTGCCGCAGTCTCCATCCCCACCATCGAGATCCACCTCTCGAACGTCCATGCCCGGGAGGAGTTCCGCCACCATTCCTACCTCACCGCCGTCTGCAAGGGCGTGATCGCCGGGTTCGGCGTGCAGTCGTATCTGCTGGGACTCGATGCGGCCGTTAGCGTTTGCGGCGCGCAAAGAACGGCTTGAAGCCCGGGGAATTAGCGAAAAATCAACGCTGGGGCCGTCCGGAGATTCCACCTTGACGCTCCCCGGACCCACCCCTAGCCTCCGGCCCACATTTTTGAAACATCATGAAAAAGCAGAGTCTGACCGACCTCTGCTTTTTTGTTTCAGAGACTCGTATCGTAACCGTCGTTTTTAGAACCGGAGCCAGCTGTGGATCTTAAAGACATCAAGGCCATCATCGACCTGATGAAGAAGAACTCGATATCCGAGTTCGAGCTCGAGAGGCAGGAATTCAAGATCAGACTCAAACGCGGCGGCAATGGTGTCGCCGGCACGGCCGAAGACGGCCCCGTCACCTACGCGCTGCCCGCAGCGACGCTCCCTCCGCCCCCGGCGCTCACCGCCCCGGCCCCCTCCGTCCCCGTCACCAGTGGCGGCTTGGAGGTGAAGTCACCCATGATCGGCACCTTCTACCGCGCCCCGTCGCCGGAATCCGCCTCCTACGCAGAAGTCGGCACCGAGGTCGGCCCCGACTCCGTGGTCTGCATCATCGAGGCCATGAAGGTCATGAACGAGATCAAGGCCGAAGTCCGCGGCGTGATCACCGAGATCCTTGTGGACAACGCCAAGCCGGTTGAATTCGGCCAGCCGCTCTTCCGCGTCCGGCCGCTCTGACCCCATCATGTTCGAGAAGATACTGGTCGCTAACCGGGGCGAAATCGCCGTCCGCATCATCCGTGCCTGCAAGGAACTGAACATCCGCACGGTGGCGGTCTATTCCACGGCCGACGCGAATTCGATGCACGTCCAGTTGGCCGACGAGGCCATCTGCATCGGCGAGCCCAAGTCCTCCGACAGCTACCTCCGCATCGACCGGATCATCTCCGCCGCCGAGATCGCCGATGTGGACGCCATCCATCCCGGCTACGGCTTCCTCTCGGAGAACGCCCACTTCGCCGACGTCTGCGAGAGCTGCAACATCCGCTTCATCGGCCCCTCCTCCCGCGCGATGAACGCGATGGAGGACAAGGCCGTCAGCCGCGATCTCGCCAAGAAGGCAGGCGTGCCCACCCCTCCGGGCTCCGACGGCATCGTGGTCAACGAGGCCGACGCCTTGGCCGTGGCCAAGAAGATCGGCTACCCGGTCATGATCAAGGCCGTGGCCGGCGGCGGCGGACGCGGAATGCGCGTCGCCCACAACGACATTTCCCTCATCAAGGGCTTCCACACCGCCCGCGCCGAGGCGGAGAAGGCCTTCGGCAACGCCGGGGTTTACATCGAGAAGTTCATCGAGAACCCGCACCACATCGAGTTCCAGATCCTCGCCGACACCCGGGGCAACATCATCCATCTGGGCGAACGCGACTGCTCCATCCAGCGCCGCAACCAGAAGCTGATCGAGGAAACCCCTTCGCCGCTCATCGAGCACAAGTTCCCCAAGCTCCGCAAGGAGATGGGCAAGGCCGCCGTCCGCATCGCCGAGATCGCCAACTACACGAACGCCGGCACCGTCGAGTTCATCGTGGACGACCACGGGAAGTTCTACTTCCTGGAGATGAACAAGCGCATCCAGGTCGAGCACCCGATCACCGAAGAAGTGACCGGGATCGACCTCGTGAAGCAGCAGATCATGATCGCGATGGGCGAGCCGCTGCGGATCTCGCAGGGCGACGTGACCTTCAAGGGCCACGCCATCGAGTGCCGCATCAACGCGGAGGACCCTTTCGACGATTTCCGCCCGTGCCCCGGGCAGGTGCAGATGTATTACGCGCCCGGCGGACGCGGCGTGCGGTTGGACAGCCACGTCTATGCCGGCTACTCCATTCCGCCCTATTACGACTCGATGATCGGCAAGCTGATCACGACCGGGAAGGACCGCCGCGAAGCGATGGACCGCATGAGCCGCGCGCTCGGCGAATACATGATCACCGGGATCAAGACGACCATCGCCTTCGAGCAGGCCATCCTCCAGGACCCCAATTTCCGTCGCGGCGTCTATTCCACCAACTTCATCGCCGAGCTGCTCGAAGGGCCTCGTCGCGGGCTGTTGGACGAGAAGGCCTAGTCGGCTCCGTCTTGATGGCGCCCGCCGAACGATCTTCGGCGGGCGTTTTTTGTTTCGGGAAGCCGTCGCCTCCGCTCCTCGCCGGGCCGAAAGCCGCATGATCGGAAAAAGACAGTTGCACCCGGTGCCAATCGGCAGTAGTAAACCGCCGTTCTGAAGGTCTGACCGTTGGGCTGAATTTTTTTGGGTTCTCCAGTTTCTGCAGCACCGACGGTTTTCCATCCTCCACCATTCCGTGGCTGACTAGGATCTTTCATCCGTCAGGCCTTCTACACCGACCGACTTTATGAGCAACGCGCCACAAACCGCGCCCGCGACCAATGGCCAGACCCAGCAAAACCTGGGCTCCGGCTACCTTGAGATTTCCGACAAGGGCTTCGGCTTCCTCCGCACGCCGCACCAGCATTTCGCACCCAAGCCGAGCGACATCTTCGTCACCCCCGACACCATCAAGCGCAACTTCCTCCGCGAGGGCTGCCAGGTCGTCGGCATTACCCAGCCCCCCCATCGCGGCACCAGTCCCCAGCTGCGCGCGGTCGAGTCCGTCAACGGCATTCCGTTCCAGGAATACCTCAAGACCACGCGCTTCGAGAACCTGACCACGATCGACCCGATCGAGAAGTTCACCCTCGAGACCACGCCGGACATCCTGGAGACGCGCATCATCGACCTCGTCACGCCCATTGGCAAAGGCACACGCGGCCTCATCGTCGCCCCGCCCCGCACCGGAAAGACGACGATCCTCAAGCAGCTCGCCAACGCCGTGACCACGAACCATCCCGAGGTCCACGTCATGGTGCTGCTGATCGACGAGCGGCCCGAGGAAGTCACCGACTTCCAGCGCTCCGTGAAGGCCGAGGTCGTCGCCTCTTCCAACGACCAGGATCTCGAAACCCACGTCCGCCTCTCGCGCTTCATGATCGAGCGCTGCCGCCGCATGGTGGAATCGGGCAAGGACGTGCTCATCCTCCTCGACTCCCTCACCCGCGTGGCCCGCGCCTACAACAGCGTCCACGGCGGTTCCGGCCGCACCATGACCGGCGGTGTCGATGCCCGTGCGCTGGAGATTCCCCGCAAGATGTTCGCCGCCGCGCGCAAGATCGAGGGCGGTGGTTCGCTCACCATTCTCGCCACCGCGCTCGTCGATACCGGCAGCCGCATGGACGAGCTCATTTTCCAGGAGTTCAAGGGCACCGGCAACATGGAGCTCATCCTCGACCGCAAGCTCTCCGACCGCCGCCTCTATCCCGCCATCGACATCCCGAAGAGCGGCACCCGCAAGGAGGAGAAGCTCTTCGCCGCGAAGAACCTCGACTCCATCCGCAAGCTCCGCCGCATGATGGTCGATCTGAACCCCATCGAGGCCATGGAAACGCTCCTGGCCGCGTTGAAGAAGAACAAGACCAACGACGAACTGCTGGCCAAGCTCGTCGGTTGATCCGTCTTCGTCTCCTTTCCCACGCGCGGTTCCTCCGGGAACCGCGCGTTTTGTTTTGCGCCCGTCCCGTCCCGTTGCTCTGTTCCCGTCCGTGAAGAACTCCGTCCCCGCCGAACGCCTCACCCGCCCTCCGCTGGAGCGGATGATGAAGATCCACGAGGCCATCAAGGCCGGTCGGTTCCCCAACCAGACCAGCCTCGGCGTGGACCTGGAGGTCTCCTCCAAGACCATCCAGCGCGATCTCGAATTCATGCGCGACCGCATGAACCTCCCTCTGGAGTTCGACCGCCTCCGCAACGGCTACTTCTACACTGCCGAGGTCGGTTCGCTGCCCACGGTGCAAATCAGCGAGGGGGAGCTCTTCGCCCTGCTCGTGGCGGAAAAGGCACTCCAGCAATATCGCGGCACCAGCTTCGAGCAGCCGCTCGTCGCGGGCTTCAAGAAGCTCGCCTCCTCCCTTCCGGAAAACGTCACCATCCATCTCGCCGACTGGGAGCAGACCATCTCCTTCCGCACCAGCGCCGAGCCCGTGGTCGATCTCGCCACCTTCGACCGACTGGCCAAGGCCACCGCCGCGCGCCAGCAGCTGCGGCTCACCTACCGCAAGCCCGGACGCAAGGGCACCGAGCCCCGCGTCGTCGATCCCTACCACCTCGCCAACATCAACGGCGAATGGTTCCTCTTCGCCCACTGCCATCTTCGGAACGACCTCCGCACCTTCGCCCCGGCGCGCATAGTCGAGGTGGAGCCCACCGGCAAGACCTTCACGCGCCCGGCCAAGTTCTCCCTGGAGAAACGGCTGCGCGACAGCTTCGGCGTCATCACCGGAAAGGGCGAACACCAGGTGCTCATCCGCTTCGACGACTACGCCGCCGACTACATCCGCGAGAAGCGCTGGCACGCCTCACAGCAGATCGCGGAGCGGCCCGACGGGGGGCTCGACCTGCGGTTGAAGCTCTCCAGCTTGGAAGAAGTGCTGCGATGGGTGCTGGGCTGGGGCGGACGCGCCGTCCCGCTGGAACCCAAGGAACTGGTCGAGAGCTATCGACGCGCCGCCGAACGGATGCTGGCCGCCGCGCCGCCGGTCACTTGAAGGCGGAGCGCAGCAGCCAGTGCTGCTTGAGCCCCTGGATCAACTGGTCCGCGTCGATCACCAGGTG
>CBFGQE010000046.1:0-11810 GCA_965650815.1 uncultured bacterium | reverse complement strand
AGGAGCATTCCGGCCAAGATCGCGATGATCGCGATGACGACCAGCAGTTCAATCAGGGTGAATCCGGCGCGTCGGGCCGGACGGGGATTACGACAGGTGGAGTTCATGGTGTTGCAGGGACTGGTGAGAATAAAATGCACGCTTAGTGGCCGGGTCAATGCTGTGCTCATCGACGCACGTCACTCTTTTGGCCAGTGCGGGGCTCAATTTTTCACAGCGCGAGGACAGCCAAAGCGAGGCAAAGCCCCCCAATCAGACCTGCCACCGCGTCGTCGGCCGTGACTCCCCAGCCTCCAGGCAACGCTTGGGTTTGGCGAATGGGCCAAGGTTTCCAGATGTCGAACAAACGGAAGAGCAGAAAGCCGGCGAAGATCCATCCCAGATTTTTCCACTGGAACGTCGCCGTGATCGAGGGGAACGGGGCGGAGGAGGTGAATCGTTCTGCCAGCAGCCATCCGGCATAGGTCAGGGGCAGGGCAGTAATTTCGTCGATGACGACAGAGCCGGGGTCGTGACGCCCGAGGAGCCGCTCCGCGCGGTCGCATAGCCAGACGGAGGCTCCGATGCCCGCCAGTGTTCCCAACCAAAATCCGGTCCATGAGCCGGTGGCCAAAAGCGCGGCCAGCCAGGCGATTCCAACGAGCGTTCCCGCCGTGCCCGGTGCCTTGGGAAAGCGGCCGGTCCCGAATCCTTCGGCGACGAACAGGATCAGCCGGTTCACATGTCGTTGAGGTAGATCCGACGGTTGCGCCACAGGTAAAGCCAGCCGGAGAGGCCGGTCAGAACGACGGTCGCCCATTTTGTCGCCTCGGTGAAGGCCACGATCCAGGGTCGACCCGCGACGCTGAAGCCGAACACGGCTTCGCCGACTTGGCCCCATTCCCGGTAGCTGGCCAAGACCAGCACCGCGATGATGCAGATGATCTGGGAG
Organism: uncultured bacterium; assembly: GCA_965650815.1. Taxonomy (GTDB): domain Bacteria; phylum Verrucomicrobiota; class Verrucomicrobiia; order Limisphaerales; family CANJSG01; genus CANJSG01. Next base: position 10,879 of record CBFGQE010000046.1, on the reverse strand, counting down.
ATGGTCTTGTGCTTGCCGTAGCGCTCGGCGGCGATGACCACGTTCTTGGAGGCCGCAAGCATCCGCAACCCGGTGATCGCCAGTTCACGCGCCACCACGACGACGACCATCCAAGCCGGGAACCAGTCGCGGTCCACAAAGGCAATGAAGGCCGAGCAGGTGAGGATCTTGTCAGCCAACGGGTCCATCAGCGCGCCGAAGCTGGTGATGAGCTGGCGTTGTCGGGCGATCTTGCCGTCGAAATAGTCCGTGATGCTCGCGGCCACGAAGACCGCCAGCGAGATGGTCTCATGGAACGGAACCCGGGAGAACATCACGACGAGAAACACCGCCGTCAGGAGGAAGCGGGACACGGTCAGTTTGTTCGGCAGATTCATTCCGGAAGCCAAGGCACTTAGCGGATTGTGCGGTTTGAAGGAAGCGTGAATCTCCGGTATCGGGTGGAGATGGGTGGGTCTGCCCCGCAGTCAAAACGCTGCCATGCCGTGCTGCGCAAAGCGGCTGCGGAGAAATGGAGGGACAACTGCAGATCGCCGGCGAGCCGGGAATCAAGCTGCCCGGGCCGAGAGGAATGGCCCCCTACGACGGCGACGCCATTTCCCGGTGCGGCAATCCCGCCGTCGAGATCAGCGCCCTCAAGGCCGAGTTGGCCAGGTTGCGCCAATCGCGGGACGTCCCAAATATCGGCGAGCGTCTTCAGCACGCCGTCAACGTCCGCTGTCAGACCATCCCAGCCATGAACTCCGAGCACGAATTGGTCGGCCTCCACGACGCCCGGACCCGAAACGGTTTGTGCCCCGCACCACCGGCAGTCGGCATGGCCGGCCATCGCGACTAAGCCGCAAGGCCGGACCTGCGCCGCCATCGTGATAGTCCGCCTTTGCAGTCGTCTCCCCTCCGACAGCTTCGCGTTTTTCACCCACGCCGGCATTGCTAGGTTTCAACAACAAACGCTCCAAAGAAAGTTGCCGCCCCATCTTCACAGTCAGGCGCTCTGGCCGCAGAGGCTCTTCGGCCGAAGGTAGGTCGGCGTTGCCGAGGCTCGGTTGTGCATCCTGCGTTGGCTCTTGCCCGAAAACGAAGACGGCCGCCGTGGAGCGCGTCCACGGCGGCCGTTGCACGGGCTTCGCTCAACGTCCGGGCTGGCCGGGCTTAGGCGGGAGGAGCTTCAGCAGTTCCTGCTGCTTCATATACCAGTCGCGCAGCGTGCGGGAGAGCATGGTGTCCTTGAACTCCTTGAGGCTGTTGATCAGGAGCACACCTTCGACCTCGTCCTTGAGCTGCTTGTTGAGGTCGCCTTTGGCGTCAGTGGCCCAGCCCTTGAAGGAGCCGACGTTGTCGTTGAGCGCCTTGGCGGCGGCGAGGCGGGTCTCGTCGTCGTATTTGTAGTCGGCGGGAATGGTGATCTCGGCCTTGTCGAGCTTGCCCGAGAGCTTCTTCGTGGAGTCCTTGGCGGTGAGGACGAGCTTGGCCAAGTCGATGATGCGGCCTTCGAGCTTGGCCGTGATGTCGTCCTCGGCGACGGACCCGGCGACGCGCGTGCCGAGGTCGCGGCGGGCGTTCTCCAGACGGACGCAGGTCTGCTTCACGAGCTCCGCCTCCAGCTCCTCGAAGAGGATCTTGCCGCGCTGGATGATGAGTTCCTTCTCTTCGGGGGTGAAGCTGTAGCGCTTCTCGTCCAGGCCGACGAAGTTGGTGTAGGCCGGGGCGTCGAGGAGCGTCTTCAGCCGCGCGAGCAGGGCGGAAGCGGATACCTTTTCGGCCGCCGCCACGCCCTTGGGCACTTCCTTGAGCTCCAGCTTCAGATCGACGGGCAGGAAGGAGAAGAAGGCGCGGTCCACGCCGCCGAGGCGCTCGAGCTGGGAGTTCAGCGACTTCCAATGGGCTTCCTGGCGGTCGCCTTCATTGAGGTCGCCGATGAAATCGAAGGCGTTTTCGACGCTGATCGAGCGGGTGTTCTGGTTGAACCAGCCGAGCATGGAGGTGAACTGCGAGGCGATGCCGACCGCGTAGGAACGGGCGGAGAGGTTGACCTCGGCGAGGGGCACGCGATCACGGGGATCGCGCGGGGCACGGGCGGCGATGAAGGTCTCGATGACGTTGTTGGGCAGCAGGCGGATGGTGTCGGAGAGCTGCGAGTAGGCGCCGATGACAGGCTCGGTGCCCAGGTCGAAGCGCTGGAGATCGCCATAGGTGCCGACATGGTCGTCCGTGCCGAAGAGCATCTTGCCCTCGCGCGGCGCCTGGCTGTCGAAGTAGCCCCACTGGATGGCGGCCTTGTCGTGCGGCAGGGCTTCTTTCTGGCTGCGGATGAACCAACCGACCTGCACGGCGGACTTAAAGGCAGTGTATTCCATGATCGAGGAGGAGGCGTAACGGTTGGTGTAGGCGTCGAGCTTTTCGCCTGCGACGTAGGCCTTGAACCACTCGTCGATCTCCTTCAGGTCCATGTTGGCCGCGAGGCTGCCGGCGAAGTTATGGCGCAGGCCGAGCACGTGGCCGACCTCGTGGGCGACGACTTCACGGACGTAGTCCTGGGAGGCGCGGAGCGCGGCCTCGTCGGTCAGTCCGTCGTTGGCCAACAGCTCCTGGAGACCCTGGGCGTATTGGGCGGCGAACTCCGCCATGTTCACCTCGCACACGCCGCCGGTGACGGGCCAGGCACCGAAGCCGGAGGAATGCTTCTCCTTGCCGTCGGTCTTTTCCGCCGCCGCTTCCCGCATGTTGCGGAGCAGGGCGCGGGCGCGCGCCTTGCCGCTGAGGGCAAAGACGCTGGTCATGTAGGCCTGGCCGTGGCGGGACTCGCCGGTGCGGGGATCGATCAAGATGTCGGCATAGGCGGAACCGGCGGCGTCCCACGGCACCCACTGGATGATGTTGTAGCGGGGATCGGGCGCGGTCACGCCGTCCGGGGCCTTCTCGGCGCGGACGACATTGGTGCCGAAGGCGCGGTTCCAGTAGAGGATGCCGTCCTTCACCGCCTCGACGTAGTCCGCCGGGGTGTTGGCGCTGTAGTGGAAGACCACGGGCTTGGAGAGATCGAAGCGCGCCATCTTGGGCGAGGAACGGCCGGTGGATTCCTCCAATTGCGCCTGGCCCTCGAAGAAACGCGCGTAGCGCAGGTCGCTCGCCGGGGCTTCCTTGCCGGTGTAGGTGCTCGGGACGTAGGGCGTGAGGAAGTAGCGCACCTCGAACTGCTGCTCGAGGTTCGCGGCGAACTGCCGGTCGCGGATCTGCACGCTCTGGCGGATGACGATCTGGTTGTCCTGCTTCTCGGCCGCGAAGACGCGCGCCTGCGGAATCTCCAAGGTCTCGTCGCGGCCCACAGGATCGAAGCGGCGTCCGCCCGCATACCAGATGTCGGTGTAGAGGCGGCGCATCCCCTTGTTGAAGTCGATGACGACCTGTTTGTCGTTCTGCTCGACGATCGGGAAGGTGGTCATCAACCGCCGAGCGGGCAGATCCTTGGTCACGACCAGGCCCTCGGTGGATTCGTAGAGATCCACGCCGTCGGGGAAGACCTCGAACCGCACGATCTTGCCCGAGAGACCGGTGCTGGTCGCAGCCAGCGCCTGCGGGATGCGCGAGACGGAGAGCAGGTGATCCTTGCCCAGCGCGGTCCGGGGAATGACGAGCGACTGGTTCGCGCCGATGGAGATTTCGAGCGTCGGCTTGGAGGTCTTCTGGGCCAAGGCGGCCGGAGTCCAGGCGAGAAGCTGCGCCGCACACAGTGCGAGAAAGCAAGTTCGTCCGAGTCTGGCCAACGGGGAACGGTGGAAGGTAATCATGCGGTGAAATTTAGGCTCCGGCGAATAGAGTCAACCGGCCCGCGCTTGGCAATGACCGACTCATGCCGCCCCGCCCGACAGGCCTGCGCAATTCGGGGGAGGCGACGGAGCGGCGGAGCAGGGGAGCAATGGTGCGGTGAAGGGATGCTGCTACCGTTCGACGACAGGGCCGAACTGCGGCGCAGGCTGGGCAGGAAAGGGATTGACCGTTGCGCCTGCGAGCCGCCCTAGCCACTCGTCGATCCAGCCGAGAACTTGGGCAAGGTCGAGATGCTCGTGGCGCAGGGGGTATTTTCCCAGATTGGTCTGGGCGAGGCGAAAGAGCGCGGCGGCCGGACCGAGACGGTTTTTCTGGAGATGCACGAAAGCTCCGGCGAACTGGATCAGCCCCTTGTAGAAGGCGTAGTTCGGCCCGGTCTTGCCTTGGGCCAGCCACAGCTCTTCCAGCACATCGTGCGCTTCGAAGAACCAGCCCCGGTTGAAGCACTCGAAATATCCGAGGTAATAGGCGTTCATGTCCCGCCCTTGGCAGCCGGCGATCAACTCGGCGATCTTCGCGCTCTTCTTGCTCACCGACGCAGTCTGCCCGAGGAAACCCTTGGGCCGCACGGCAAAACCCGTGCTTCGCAGGACATCGAGGACTATGGAGGCCAAACCGATTCTGGACTTTTGAAAACCCGTTTCGCAGTCTGGCCGTCATGTCGAAAACGGCTCTAGGACGGGGTTTGGGAGCGCTGCTCGGCGGGCAATCGGCCCAGCCGAAGACCGCGCCTGCCGCCACGCCCGTGGCCGTCGCTCCGGCTCCGGTCGCGCCTGCTGTTCCCGCCGTGCCGCCGGGTGAACGGGTGCAGAAGGTGCCCGTGGCCAAGCTCCATCCGTGTCCCTTCCAACCGCGCAAGGATTTCCCGGCGGAAGCGCTGGAAGAATTGGCCGCGTCGATCCGCGAGCAGGGCGTGATGCAGCCGCTCATCGTCCGTCCGGGCAAGGATGGCTTCGAGATCATCGCCGGTGAACGGCGTTGGCGCGCGTCGCAGATTGCCGGATTGGCCGAGCTGCCGGTGATCGTCCGCGAAGCCGACGACGCCACGGTTTTGGAACTGGCGTTGGTGGAAAATCTCCAGCGCGAGAACCTGAACCCGGTGGAGGAATCGCTCGGGTTCCAGCAGTTGATCGACCAGTTCGGCCTGACCCAGGAACAGGCGGCAGCGAAGGTCGGCAAGAGCCGCGCCGTGGTGGCCAACGCGCTGCGTCTGCTGAAGCTGCCCGAATCCGTCCGCACCCATCTCCGTCAAGGCCGGCTGAGCGTGGGCCATGCAAAGGTGGTGCTCGGGTTGCCGACCGCTGCCGAGCAGGAGCTGGCCGTGGAGAAGGTGCTGCGCGACGCGTTGAACGTTCGCCAGACCGAGTCGCTGGTAGCGAACTGGCAGGCCGCGCAGATCGGTGCGCCCGCCGCCAAGGCTTCGGGCAAACCGGTCGCGCGCGACGCCCATGTGCTCGACCTGGAGAACAAGCTCCGCGAACGTTTCGGCACCCAGATCGCCGTCCGCTACAAGGCGGGAAAGGGCGCGCTGGAGATCCGCTTTCACAACGACGACGAACTGGACCGGATTCTCGGCATCGTCGGCGTCAGCCTCGATTGATCCATCAACATGCAGAACTCCCAGTCCTTCCGTGACGACGTGGCCGCGCGCCTGGAAGCCGCCGCCGCCCAAGTGCCTTCGCTCAGCGCCTTTGTGGGCCTCGACGGCTTCGTCGATGAAATCTTCCGCGTCGTGGACAAGCGGATCGATTTCGCGAACTACACCGAGATTCCCACGATCAAGGCCTACGGCGAGCGCCTGATCGAGGCCGCGGGCAAGAGCACGAACGTCGAGTTCGTCCGCAATCCCCGCATCACGCCCAATCCCAAGCTCGGCGGCAACGGCCCGATCATGGCCAACGCCCTCGCCAGCTTTGGCCTGAAGGTCACCTACCTCGGCAACCTCGGTTATCCCACGTTGCACCGCGTGTTCGAGGACTTCGCCACCCGCGCCGAGGTCCACAGCATCGCCGAGCCCGGCTACACCGACGCCATCGAGTTCGGCGACGGCAAGATCATGCAGGGCAAACACGAGTCCCTGAAGGAGATCACGTGGTCGAACATCGGCGAGCGTTTCGGCCACGGCCGGTTCCAGGCCAAGTTCGCGTCGTCCAGCCTCGTGGCCTTCGTGAACTGGACGATGCTGCCGTTCATGAGCGACATCTGGGCGAGCATCCAGAACGACCTGTTGCCAGGGCTTTCCGGCGACAAGCGCCGCATCTTCTTCGACCTGGCCGATCCCGAGAAGCGGCTGCCGCAGGACATCGAGCGCGCGCTGGGCCTGATCGAGAAGTTCGAGACGAAGTTCGACGTCATCCTCGGCCTCAACGAGAAGGAAGCCTACGAGATCGCCAAGGTGCTCGGCCTGCCGTCCAAGCCGACCGACTGGGAAGGCCTCGCCGATCTCTCCGTGCAGATCCAGAAGCGGGTGCCGGTGGAAACCCTCGTGGTCCATCCCGTGGCCTACGCCTTGGCCGTTTCCGGCGGCAAGGCCGACGTGGTGCAAGGACCTGTCTGCAAGAAGCCGAAGATCACCACGGGTGCCGGCGACCACTTCAACAGCGGCTTCTGCCTCGGCAAGCTGCTCGGATTGGACAATGCGGCCAGCGTGCTTTGCGGCGCCGCCACCAGCGGCCACTACGTGCGCAACGCGGAAAGCCCGAAGGTGCCGGACTTGGCCGCGCTGATGCGGGATTGGCCCACGGAGTGACGCGGTCATGATTCTTCCGATCGTCAAATACGGCCATCCGGTCCTGCGCAAGAAGGGCGAGTTCATCGCCGAGATCACGCCCCGGATCAAGGCGCTTGTCGCCGACATGCTGGAGACCATGTATGACGCCCACGGCGTAGGCCTGGCCGCCCAGCAGATCGGCGAGGCGCTCATGGTCACGGTGATCGACGTCACCGGCGTGACCGACCGTCCCTCCACGATGGAGATCGACGGCCGCGCGGTGGACCCGGAAAAGCACATGCCCGTGGTGCTCATCAACCCGGTGGTGACGCCCTTCGGCGCGCCCGCCAAGGGACCGGAAGGATGTCTCAGCTTCCCCGAAATCTATTCCGACGTGACCCGCTTGGAGTCCGTGGAAGTCTCGGCCATCGATGCTGAAGGCAAGCCCGTGAAGTTCCGCGCGGGAGGCCTGCTGGCGCGCGCCGTCCAGCACGAGGTGGATCACCTCAACGGCATCCTCTTCATCGACCGCATGAGCGTGTCGGACAAGGGCAAGCTGCGGGACGAACTGGACGAACTGCAGGCCGACACGAAGAAGCGGCTCAGGCGCTGAGGTCCTTGCCCGGGATCGGTTCGGGCTTCGGCAGGAGGGACTGGAGCTGGTGACGGAGCTCGCCGAGTTCGCGGCTCTTGAAGCTCTTCCTCGTCCGTTCCAGCACTTCCACGGTGTGGCGCAGGGCGGTGACCAGCTCGGCCTTGCCCAGGGAGGCAGCAGGGTCGGCTCCGGCCCCGATCTCGCCGATGGAGCGTTCGAGGTCGCCGAGGCAGGTGGCGAGGTTGCGGAGGGTGAGGCGGACGAAGCCGTTGGCGGCGGATTCCGTGCCTTCGACCTGGGGCTTGCCCAAGCGCTGCTCGATCTCCGCGAGTTCCTGGTCGAGGCCGCGCAGGCGCTGGCGGCTGGCGCGGACGGCGCGGCTGGTGCGGCCGGCGGCGACGGCCTGGGCGACGAGGGAAAGCATTTCCGCGCGATCAAAGGGCTTGCAGAGATACGCGAAGACGGGGAGGCGGACGGACTGGGTGGCGGTCTGGAGGGTGGGGTTGCCGGTGAGGAGCAGGATGGGCAGGCCGGGGGCGGCGGCGGCGGCGGCGCGCACGAGACCCAGGTCGGCGTTGCCGGGCATGTGGATGTCAGAGATCAGCGCGTCGAACTCGGTTTCTGCGATACGGGCGAGCGCTTCGGCGGAGTTGACGCTCTGCACGCAACGGTAGCCGGCGGCCTGGAGATGCCCGGCCAGGGCTTCGCGGAAAAGCTCGTCGTCGTCGGCCAGGAGGAGGGTTCCAAGGGAGGCTGGGCGGGGTTCGCTCATGCGTTCGGCACGATGCTCCCGGAAACGGCTTCGTCCGCAAGCAGTTCGTGGAGGGTCTCGGCCAGGGTGGAGAGCGCGACGGGCTTCAGCAGCAGGTCGCGGAAACCGTGCGCCCGCGCGGTGTCGCGGCCCCAGGTGCCGCTGAAGCCGGTGGCGAGCAGGATGGGCGTGCCGGGGCGGATCTCCAGCAGGCGCGTGGCGAGATCGGGCCCGGTCATGCCGGGCATGGTGAGGTCGGTGATGACGGCGTGGAAGGAATGCGGCGCCTGGGCGAAGACCTCCAGCCCCTGCTTGGGCGAGCCGGCCAGGGTGACGGTGTAGCCGATGCGCTTGAGCATCCGCCCGACGGCGTGGCAGATGGCCGGCTCGTCGTCCACCACGAGGATGTGTTCGCCCTGGCCGGAGGGCAGGGAAGGGTGGGCCGCGAACTCCTCGGTGCTCGGCACGGCGTGCTCGGGGAAGTAGATGCGGAAGGTGGTGCCGCGTCCGGGCTCGCTGCTGGCGGTGATCGCGCCTTCGTGTTCCTTGACGATTCCATGGGCCACGGAGAGGCCGAGGCCGGTGCCTTCGCCCGGAGGTTTGGTGGTGAAGAAGGGCTCGAAGATCCGTTTCAGGGTCTGCGGGTCCATCCCGTGCCCGGTGTCGGTCACGGTCAGCAGCGCGTAGGGGCCGGGCCGGAGATCCGGCACGGTGGCGGCCGCGGCGAAATCGACGGTCGCGCGCTCCAGCCGGACGCCGATGGTGCCTTCGCCCCGCATCGCATGGGAGGCGTTGGTCGAGAGGTTCATCAGGATCTGGTGGATCTGCGTGGGGTCGGCCAGGACGGTGGGGGTGTCGGCCTCGATCTGCACATCGAGCACCACGCTGGCGGGCAGGGTGGAGCGGAGCAGGCGCAGCACCTCGGTGATCACGGGCTGGAGCCGCACGGGGCGTCGCTCCTGCTTCTGCTGGCGGCTGAAGGAGAGGATCTGCTCGACGAGCTTCTTGGCGCGGTCGCTGGCCTTGAGGATCTGGTTGAAGTCCTCCTTCTGCGCCTTGGCGTCGCCCTGGTCCATCTGGGCTAGGTCGGTGTAGGCGATGATCGCGCCGAGGATGTTGTTGAAGTCGTGCGCGATCCCGCCGGCGAGCGTGCCGATGGCCTCCATCTTCTGCGCCTGGCGGAGCTGGGCCTCGAGCAGCTCGCGCTGCTGTTTGGCGCGCTCGCGCTCGGTGATGTCGCGGCTGGAGTAGAGGATGAACACGCAGCAGCCCCAGGCGTCGGGCACGGGAGTGAGGACCGTCTCGCCGGACATCGGGCCGTCGGCCGAAGCGATCAGCTCTTCGAACGTCTCCGAATGCACCTCGGTGACGATGCGTCCGAGGCGGTCCAGCGTGGCCTGGCCGGTGGTGGCGTCGTGGCCGAAGATGGGACCCGACAGCGCGTCGAGCGGGCGCCCGACGATGTCCTCGATCAGGGCGCCGCCGCCGGACGCGGCGAGGCGTTCCACGAAGCGGGCGTTGGCCGAGACGATGCGGAAGCGGCCCTCGGGCTCCACGCGCAGCAGCACCATCGCGTCGGTCGCGTTGTTGAAGATCAGCGAGAGCCGCCGCTCGTTCTCGCGCAGCGCCAGCTCGGCCTTCTTCCGCTCGGAGATGTCCTGGATCATCGCGGCGAAGGACTCGGCCGAACCGTCGGGGCGGCGGAGGCAACGCACCGAGATCTCGGCATGAAGGATGGAGCCGTCCTTGCGCACGTAGCGCTTCTCCAGCGAATAGCCGTCGGAACGCCCGGCGACGACCTCCTTGAACTGCGCGAGGTCGAGCTGCAGGTCCTCTGGGTGCGTCAGGTCGGCCCAGGTCCGGCTGCGGAGCTCGTTCGGCGTGTAGCCGAGCATCTCGCAGAAGCGCGGATTGGTCTCGATCCAGCGCATGTCCGGCGTGGATTCGGCGAAGCCGACGAGCGGCATCTCGAAGTAGCTGCGGAAGTGGCGCTCGCTCGTGCGGATGACCTCGTCGCGCGCCTTCTGCCCGGTCACGTCGCGCAGCACGCCGGTCATGTGGCGGCGGCCGGTTTCGGGATCGAGATGGGTCCGGCCTTCGACCTGGAACCAGCGAACGGAGGAGCCGGAGAGCCGGGCACGCAATTCGAGCCGCAGATGGTCGGTCGTTCCCGACAGGCAGGCCCGGACGGAGGGCGCGCAGGCCAGAAGGTCTTCCGGAAAGGCCAGGGTCTGGATGTCCGCGAAGTCGATGCTCTCCGGCTCCGCCGCTTGCCCCAGCAACTGCCTCGCCTGGGGCGAGAGGGTGATCGTGCCCGAGCCGAGGTCCAGGTTCCACACCCCGAGCCCGGCAGCCTCGAAGGCGTTTTCCAGCTGCTCCTCGCGCCGGACCAGTTCCTTGGCCTTGTGGCGGAGCTCCAACAGGGTGGTGATCTGGGCCGCGAGGAGACGGAGCAGGTCCTTCTCCGCCGCGTTCAGCGTCCGCGGCCGCGTATCGATCAGGCAGAGCGTGCCGAGAGTCTGGCCGTCGGGCGTGTTCAGCGGTGCCCCGGCGTAGAAGCGGATGCCGGGACCGCCGGTCACGAGCGGGTTCGCCGCGACGCGGGGATCGAGCGTGGCATCCGCGATCTCCAGGATCTCGCCGCTCCCCAGCGCATGGGCGCAGAAGGACTGCTCGCGCGGCGTCTCCGTGAAATCGACGCCGACGCGCGACTTGAACCACTGCCGGGTCTCGTCCACCAGAGACACGAGGGCCACCGGCACGCGGAACAGCCGGGAGGCGGTTCGCGTGACCTCGTCAAAGGCTTCGTCCGGGGCCGTGTCGAGCACGTCGTAGCGCCGGAGAGCCGCCAATCGCTTCGCTTCGTTCACGGGCCCTGGGGCGCTCATCCTGGGGAATATCGGCCAGAATCCATTGGCGGGAGAGAACAAAACCACCGCGCCGGAAGCGGCACCGGAACATCGGAGGAAGTTTCATTTTGTGGGGGGCGGCCCCC
>CBFGQE010000045.1:0-11957 GCA_965650815.1 uncultured bacterium | reverse complement strand
TCTCCGGCTTCCCGCACACGATGTCCTTGGCCACGGCCGGTGGCGGCGGGGTGCCGGAGAGAAACACGCGTCCGGTGATCCCATGTGCCGTCGGAGCCGCGATGCCTTCGACCGTGGCTCCATCCGCGCTGACGGGCACGCCACTGGGCGACGGTGAAGGGCTCACAGCCACGAAGCCATCGGAGCCGTCGGGAGCATTGGGTGCGACGACAACTTCGGAAGCGACGGGTGGGATGCCGGGACGATTTGTGGCCGGGGCGGACGGAGGTCGGGTGGCTTTCGGCGGAGAAGAAGCCGGGCTGGAAGACGACGGCGTGGTTTCCGGAGCGTCTTTCGCGACGTCGGCAGTTTTCGGCGATCGGAACTGGAGCGCGACCAACGCCGCCAGCAGGAGGACGATCAGCACCAGCGTGACCTTGAGGAAGGGGGAGTCGGTTTTCATGAAAGAGCGGTAAGCACCTCGGGTTTTGGAAAGTTCCGACTCTGCTCCAAGGCTACGTCTTCGAGCGAAATCCTTCCGTCTGTGTCGTCAGTTCTGGCGACCAGCGACACGAGCATCGGAGGAGGCAATTCGCGGAACCTTTAAGCCTCGGGCGTGAAGCCCAGGACCACGTCGAAGCGCGCGGCCAATTCCCCGGACTTTGAGCCTTTGATCGGGGTGAAGGGCACGATGACGGATTGGCGGGCTTTGGGATCGGCGATGCCGCGCAGGACACCGTCGGTGTCATTCTGCGGTTCGCCCTGGATGTAGCACTGGGTGGTGAACTTCTCGCGGCCCTTGATCTTCACCGCCATGTGGATGTGCGGGGTGCGGCCGGGGTAGGGCACGGGCTTGATGGTGCGGAAGCCGTATTCGCCGGAGGAACCGGTGAGGAACCGGCCGAAACCCTGGAAGTTCGTGTCGCGCTTCGCGCTGCGGCTGTCCTTGGTGTGGAGGTAGGCCCCGGTGTGGTCCACCTGCCAGATCTCGACGAGGGCGTTGCGGATGGGTTCGCCGCGCGCGTCGAGCACTCGGCCGCTGAGCCAGGTCACTTCGCCGACGGCGGCGGTGAGGCCGTCGTTCACGATCAGCAGGTCGTTGTCGGTGTCGAGCGGGAGCTTGTCGGGGTAAAAGGGGCCCTCGGTCTGCTTGGGCGTCTGGAGCAGCGCCTCGGCGAAGGCGCCGGGCGTGGTCAGCAGCGCGGAGCCGACAGCGAGGGTCTGGAGGAACGTCCGGCGAGCGACGACGGGGCCGGACCGGCGCAGGAGGAGCGGGGGCGTGTTCATGGGATGGGCGGGGTTGGGGACGGGCAAGCGTTACTCCGATTTCCGGCCGGGGTCCATGCCGCAGTTTCGCGGGCAGGGGAAGGAAGTCGTCCTAAAGTTTCGCCCCGGGGTCGCCGATGTCCACAAAGAGATTTCAAGCACGCGCCTATGCCACATTTCACGCCAGAGAAGCTCACGAAGCTGACCGAACTGACCAGCAGCATCGGGTTGGAGCTGGTGTTCGCCGAGGCCGGCAAAGACGCCGGTCTCCTGCCCGCGAACAATCTGCTTACCCAGATCGAGGAGCTGGCGGGGGATTCCAACCACGAGGAGGTGGAGCACGCGATCGAGTTCGGGCGGGCGTGGATCGACCACGTCTTCAACCAGAACGGCCTGTTCGACGCCGCTTCGATCAAAAGCCTGAACTCCTGCATCCAGTGGCTGCAGCGCGCCTGGGACGAGCTGCGCCGCAACCAGCCCGTGCCCGAGCCCCCTTCCGATTGGTCCAAGCCGGAGTCGGCGGGCGGCGGGGAAGAAGCCCACGCGACGGCGGACGGCGGTGGGGCCTCGGAACCCGAGGAGCCCCTGTTGATGAACGTGGAGGCGGACGGCGACCTGATCCGCGAGTTCACCAACGAGTCCCACGAGCACCTGCAGAACATCGAGCTCGGCGTCCTGACCCTGGAGGAAAACCCGGGCGACATGGACACGCTCAACTCCATTTTCCGCGCGTTCCACACTTTCAAGGGCGGCTCCGGATTCCTGAATCTGAAGCCGATCAACCGCTTGGCCCACGAGCTGGAATCGCTCCTCGATCTGGCCCGCCAGAGCAAGCTCACGATCAGCTCCGAGGTCATCAACATCATCCTCACCGGCGGCGACACGCTGAAGCAGTTCGTCACCGAGGTGGAGCTGCGCCTCTCGGGCCAGGGCTCCGAGGCGAACATCATCCCGATCCAACCCCTCATCCGCCGCATCCACCGCGCGATGGGCGCGACCAACGAGCCGGCCGCTGAAGAACCGGCTCCGCAGGCGAGCGTCCCTTCACCGGCACCGGTGGTTGCGACTCCGGCACCCGTGGCGCCGGTGGAACCGTCCAAGATCGTTCCGCTGCCCGCCCCCGTGGCGGTCACAGCGGCTCCGTTGATCGAGGAGGCGTCCAAGCCTGCTGCTTCGGCTCAGGCCCAGGCCGCTGTCGGCGAAGGCCAGAAGCACAGCGGTGCGACCTCGGTCAAAGTGGACACCCTGAAGCTCGATGGTCTGGTGGATCTCGTCGGCGAAATGGTCATTGCCCAGTCGCTCGTCGCGCAGCATCCCGACGTGAAGCTGATCCAGAACCAGCAGTTCACGCGGAATCTTTCCCAGCTCTGCCGCATCACCAAGGATCTCCAGAAGACCGCGATGTCGCTGCGCATGGTGCCCATTCGCGGCACTTTCCAGAAGATGCAGCGCCTCGTCCGCGACGTGGCGGTGAAGTCCGGCAAGCAGGTTGAGCTCGTGACCGTCGGCGAGGAGATCGAACTCGACCGCACGATCACCGAGGAGATCAACGATCCGCTCGTCCACATGATCCGCAACTCCGTGGACCACGGCATCGAGAAGCCCGAGGCCCGCGTGGCCAAGGGCAAGAACCCTGTCGGCAAGGTCACGCTCAGCGCCTTCCACCAGGGCGGCAACATCGTCATCCAGATCAAGGATGACGGCGGCGGCCTGAACAAGGAGCGCATCCTCGCCAAGGCCGTCCAGCAGGGCATCATCGAGCCCGGCGCGCCGATGGCCGAAAAGGACATCTTCGCCCTGATCTTCGCCCCCGGTTTCTCCACCGCCGAAAAGGTCACTGACCTCTCGGGACGCGGCGTCGGCATGGACGTCGTCCGGAAGAACATCGAGAAGCTGCGCGGGAAGATCGAGATCGAGTCCGTGCCCGACCAGGGATCGACCTTCACCATCTATCTCCCGCTCACGCTGGCGATCATCGACGGCATGATCATCGCCGTCGGCCACCACCGCTACATCATCCCCACGCTGTCGGTCCGCGAATCGTTCCGCCCGACGAAGGAGATGATCTCCACCGTCCACGGACGCGGCGAGATGGTGAACGTGCGCGGCCGCATCAATCCGTTGGTCCGGTTGCACGAAGTCTTCGGATTGACCGAGGCGAAGACCGACCCGTCCGAGGCGATCATCATCGTGGTCGAGTCCGGGTCCGACACCCGCTGCCTGATGGTCGATGACCTTCTCGGCAAGCAGGAAGTCGTGATCAAGAGCCTCGGCGACACCTTCAAGACCAACAAAGCCCTCGCCGGCGCCGCCATTCTCGGCGACGGGCGCGTGGGCCTGATCCTCGATGTGGACTCGCTTGTCCGCCTGAAACCCGAACGTCTCCAGAAAGCCGCCTAACCCAGTTTTTGCCCGCCATATGAGCACCGCCACCCTCGATTCCAAGTCGGCTGCGCAGCACGCGACCGCCAAGTTCCTCACCTTCGTCCTCGGCGACGAATCCTACGGCATCCCCGTGCTGAAGATCCGTGAGATCATCCGCATGACGGACATCACCGCAGTGCCCCGGATGCCCGAATACATCAAGGGCGTGATCAACCTGCGCGGCAAGGTCATCCCCATCGTCGATCTCCGCATGAAGTTCGGCCTCGCCAACGTGGCGGCCACCGAGCGCACCTGCATCGTCGTCGTCCAGGTCACCTTGGCCAACGGCAACAGCCCGCAGATGGGCCTGATCGTGGACGCCGTCGAGGAAGTGCTGAACATCAATGGCAGCGACATCGAGGAGACCCCGGACTTCGGCGGCAAGGTGGACACCGAATACATGATCGGCATGGCGAAGGTCCGCGGCGCGGTGAAGACGCTGCTCGACATCGACAAGATCGTTTCGGCTGAGTCCCTCGTGCGCGTCGCTTCGGCGAACTAGGAGTCGCCGGGCAACGGGGTTGTTCGACCCGGAGCAAAGCGGTGGCCGTGCGCCCAAACGGTGGTCGAACCCCTACATGGAAAAGCAACGCAGCAGATCGCGCCGGAAAAAGCCTCCCGTCCGGGAGGCTTCCCTCGGTTTGGTGTGGGAAAACCTCAAGTTCTCGCTGCGCGCGCTGCTCAAGCGTCGCGGTTCGAGGAAAGCCCCGCGCGAAACCGATGCCCCCGTCGCGGCCCCGTCCAAGGATTCCCCCGGCTGACCTCGTCGGCTAGGGTCGCGGCGATGATTCGCCGCTTGGTCCCACATTTTTTCCGGCCGATGCCCCGGAGCTGGCTCTTTGCGGCCGTCGTTCTTGGTGTGCTGTCCCTTGGCTTCGCCGGCTGCAGCGGGCGATCTTCGCGGCTGCAGCGCTTCGAGTATTCCAAGCCCCAGATGGGCGGCCCGTTCCGGATCGTGCTTTACGCCGACTCCTCCGCGCGGGCGGATAGGGCGGCAGAGGAGGCGTTCGCCCGCGTCGAGGCGCTCAACGCCATGCTGAGCGACTACGAATACGACAGCGAACTGAGCGCGCTTTCCCGCACCGGAGGTTCCGGCTCCAACGTGCCGGTCAGCGCCGAACTGTGGTTCGTCCTGGAACAGGCCCAGAGGCTGGCCGAAAAAACCCGGGGAGCCTTCGATGTCACGGTCGGGCCATTCACCGGGCTCTGGCGCAAGGCGCGGCGCGAGCACAAGTTGCCTTCGCCGGAAAGGCTCGCCGAAATCCGCGAATCCGTCGGCCATTCTTGGCTGCGGCTCAATCCGCGTGCCAAGACCGTGCGGCTGGAACGGTCCGCCATGCGCTTGGATCTCGGAGGAATCGCAAAGGGTTACGCCGCCGATGAGGCGCTCGCAGTCCTGCGCCGACATGGAATCGCGCGTGCGCTGGTCGCGGCCGCCGGCGACATCGCTCTTGGCGAGCCACCCCCGGACCGATTCGGCTGGAGCGTGGCCGTGGCGGCCATCGATGCGCCGGATGCTCCGCCGACGATCCATCTGTCGCTCAAACGCTGCGGCGTTTCCACCAGCGGCGATCTCTTCCAGGCCGTCGAAATCGACGGCGTCCGCTATTCCCACATCGTAGATCCGCGAACCGGATTGGGGTTGACCAACCAAAGCCTGGTCACGGTGATCGCACGCAACGCCACTGCTGCGGACTCGCTGGCCACGGCGATCAGCGTCCTTGGGCCGGATCAGGGGATGGACTTCGCGGAGAGCGAGAACGGTGTCTTCTGCGATGTCTTATGGCGAAGTGACGGTTCGACGATGCGGATGGCGACGAAGAACTTCTCCCGCCTGTCCCGAGTTGCGGAAACACCGGGAAACCGATGATTGCTGTGCGTGGATCGTTCGATAAAAGCGTTGCGAAAGCCTCCAACGAGGAGACTGCCAAGAGTCGTGAAATTTTCGCACCGAAACGTTGACAGGATGAGGCCTGCTTGGGCATTTTCTCCGCCCTTGGTTGCCTCGATAGCTCAATGGCAGAGCAGTTGACTCTTAATCAATTGGTTGAAGGTTCAAGTCCTTCTCGGGGCACCAAACTCCCTTCTACTCTCCCTTTCTTCTTATTGTTTCCCCCGGCTACTCCGCCTTGGTTTCCAAGGCTGTTTTCTTGGATGCGGAAGGTCCGAAAGCTGGAAAGCCGACTAAAAGGCGGCTCTTCCGCCGGAAGGACCCGAATGGCTTTTTTAAGATTTCGGACAACAAAAAAACCCGCCGGATTCCGGCGGGTTCTTGAACAAAATGGCGGACAGCACAGATCAGCGCTTGCTGAACTGGAAGCGCTTGCGGGCGCCGGGTTGGCCGTATTTCTTGCGCTCCTTCATGCGGGAATCGCGGGTCAGTAGGCCATTGGTCTTGAGCGAAGGGCGCAGATTGATGTCGGCGACGAGCAGTGCGCGGGCGATTCCGTGGCGCACGGCTCCGGCTTGGCCCATGGGACCACCACCGGTGACATTGACGCGGACATCGAACCGGCCGGCCGTTTCAGTGACCTGAAAGGGCAGACTCGCTACTTGGCGCAGAGCCTCGGTCGGGAAATACACGTCGAAGGCCCGGCCATTGACGGTGATTTTACCGGAACCGGGTGCGATCCGGACGCGAGCGACGGAGGACTTGCGCCGTCCGGTGCCGAGAAATTCCTGTGTCTTGGGATCCTGCTTGATCATACGAGATTAGTTGGCCGGAGCGAGAACGGCCGGCTTCTGGGCTGCGTGGGGATGGGTGGGACCGGCGTAGACCTTCAGCTTGGTGATGAGGGCGCGGCCAAGGCGGTTTTTCGGGATCATGCCCTTGACAGCGTGCTGGATCAGGCGCTCGGGGTGCTTTTCCCGGACCTCGGTCACGGAGCGGTAGCGTTCGCCACCTTTCCAGCCGGAGTAGCTCATGTATTCCTTCTGCTGCTCCTTCTTGCCGGTCAGCACGACCTTTTCGGCGTTGATCACCACGACGAAGTCGCCGGTGTCCATGTGGGGAGTGTAGATGGGCTTGTTCTTGCCGCGCAATACGTCGGCAACCTGCGCGGCGAGGCGACCGAGCACGGCGCCATCCGCATCAATCACATGCCAGCGGTGCAGGCTGTCGTCATTTGCTTTGGGCAGATATGTCTTCATCAAAAACCTTTCCGTCAAAGGAGCGGTGAGTGTAGCGAACGAAGGGTTCGGGTCAATAGACAACATCGACAATTTTCAAAATCAGGTCTTGCCTTGATTTCCACCGATGCCTAAGTTCGCGCCTCTTTTGGAACCGGCTCGGCCGGCCCCGCTGGCAAAGCTAGACAAGGCTTCGGGGAAAAAGACAGAACGCTTTTACTTATGGCAGTCAAAATTCGTCTCAAGCGCGTCGGCGCTAAGAACAACCCGGTGTTCCGCATCGTGGTGGCGGACGGTCGCAGCCCCCGGGACGGCAAGTTCATCGAGGAACTCGGCACCTACAACCCGATCAAGAAGGACGACAACTTCGTCATCGACTTGGATCGCGCCCAGTATTGGGTGAAGAACGGTGCCCAGCCGAGCGACACCGTCGCCAGCTTCATCAAGAAGGCGACCAAGGCCGCTGCGGTTGCTCCTGCGACCAATTGACCGAGACCATGCAGGCCTTTCTGGAATATGTGGTCAAGGGGCTGGTCCCGGACCCGGATTCCGTGGCCGTGACCGCAGCGGAACGCGACGGGGCGACGGTGTATGAGATCCGTCTGTCTCAGGCCGACATGGGCAAAATCATCGGGAGAGAAGGCCAGACCATCAATGTGATCCGGTCGCTTCTGCAGGCCGGAGCCGTTCGGAAGGGGCTTCGTTGCTCGGTGGAGGTTCTCGACGAGCATGGTCAAGGCCGTCCCGAGCGTCCGGCCCGTTCACCTAGGCGGGATCGGGAGCGCCGCCGCTGAGAGGACGGCTGCGGACGCGGCATGAAGGTCGATGTCCTGACTTTGTTCCCCGAAATGTTCGCCGGACCGCTGGATGCCAGCATTGTCCAGCGGGCCAGAAACCGGGGAATCTTGGATCTCAAGATCCACAATCTACGCAGCTTTACGCATGACCGTCACAAGACGGTCGATGACCGCCCGTTTGGCGGCGGCCCAGGCATGATCCTGAAGCCGGAACCGATCTTTGAAGCCGTCGAGGCCATCGCCGGTCCGACCACTCGGGTCATCTTGATGACTCCGGGAGGGCGGCCGTTCACCCAGCAGATCGCGAAGGAACTGTCCCGGGAAGACTCGTTGCTTTTCCTTTGCGGCAGCTACGAGGGTTTCGACGAGCGCATCCGCGAGGCCTTGGCCGACGACGAGCTTTCCATCGGCGACTATGTCCTGACCAATGGTGCGCTTCCGGCCATGGTCGTGATCGACACCGTGACCCGCTTGTTGCCGGGGGCCTTGGGCGACGACGAAAGCTCGGCGGACGAATCGTTCAGTGCCGGGCTGCTGGAATATCCGCACTACACGCGGCCAGCCGAGTTCCGGGGCATGAAGGTTCCGGAGATATTGCTTTCCGGGAACCATGCCGAGATCGCAAAGTGGCGGGCCGAGCAGGCGGAGCGAAAAACGAGAGCCGTCAGGCCCGACTTGCTGGCAGGCGCCGACGAGCGCCGAGCGAGCAGCAGCAGAGAAGATTTACACGAAGGCCGTTTTCGGCCGAACAGACAGGATCAGCCATGAATCAAGCGTTACTCGACAAGATTGAAAAGCAGTTCTACCGCAAGGAGCCCGTTGCGTTCAACGTTGGCGACTCGGTCAAGGTGCACACCAAGGTCGTTGAAGGCGACAAGGAGCGCATCCAGGTGTTCGCGGGGATCGTCATTGGCCGCCG
Source organism: uncultured bacterium (assembly GCA_965650815.1). Taxonomy (GTDB): domain Bacteria; phylum Verrucomicrobiota; class Verrucomicrobiia; order Limisphaerales; family CANJSG01; genus CANJSG01. The sequence goes on along the minus strand of CBFGQE010000045.1, from coordinate 3,443 downwards.
CGGCCACGGTCTGAACGAGACCTTCACCGTCCGCCGCATCAGCTACGGCGAGGGTGTCGAGCGCATCTTCCCCATCCATTCGCCGCGCGTGGAAAAGGTCGTTGTAGAGCGCGAGGGCAAGGTTCGCCGCGCCAAGCTCACCTATCTCCGCAAGCGCATCGGCAAGGGCGCGATGCTGGTGAAGGAGAACACCGGCAAGTCCTCGAACTGATCCCGCTTCTTCCGTGAAAGCGCCGGACCCCTGTCCGGCGCTTTTTGTTTGTTGCCGAGAAGTTGCCTCGACCGTTGTTGGCCGCACTGCGCCGCCTCTGGTAGCCTCCTCGCGACATGAACCGACTGGCCCGACATTTTGTCGCCGATCTCCTGGAATTCGCCGGAGGCGCGGCGTTGCTGGCCAAGGAAACGGTCCTTTCCCTTTTCGTTTCCCGCGTTTCCTGGGCCGAGGTGGCGCGGCAGCTCTACGCCATCGGCGTGAAGTCCCAGTCGGTCGTCCTGATCACGGGTGCCTTCACCGGGATGGTGATGTGTGCCCAGACCTACTTCCAGTTCCACAAGATCAAGATGGACACGGCCACGCTCGCGGTGGTCGCCGTATCGATGGCCAGTGAACTGGGGCCGGTCCTGACCTCGCTGATGGTGGCGGGGCGCGTTGGAGCCTCGATCGCTGCGGAACTTGGCACCATGCGGGTTACGGAGCAGATCGATGCGCTGCGGACGCTTTCGGCCCACCCGGTGGACTACTTGGTCGTTCCCCGGATGATCGCGATTCTCATCGCGATGCCGCTGCTCACCGCTGAGTCCATCTCCGTCGGCATCGGCGCGGGATACATCGTCGGGGTGCATCTTTTGAAGATCGATCCCGCCTACCTTTGGCACAACACGTCCCACTACACCGAGTCCGTGGACATGGTGATGGGCTTCATCAAGTCGCTGTGCTTCGGCACCATCATCGGCCTGGTCGGCTGCTACAAAGGGCTCAGCTGCAACCAAGGAGCCGAGGGCGTCGGCAAATCCACGACCGAATCCGTCGTCTACGCCTCGATCACCATCCTGATCAGCAACTTCTTCCTCACCCTCTTCCTCCAACGGGTGCTCGGGCAATGATCGTCGTTCGCCAGCTCTCCAAACGCTTCGGTGCCCAGCAGGTCCTCGACCGGGTCGATCTCGAAATCGCCACCGGCGAATCGGCCGTCGTCATCGGCTCCAGCGGCGGCGGAAAGAGCGTCCTCTTGAAGCACATCATCGGTTTGATGACGCCGGACTCGGGCGAAGTCTGGATCGACGGCCGCAACATCGTCGGCCTTTCCGAACGTGCGCTGATCGGTGTCCGGGCCAAGTTCGGCCTGGTCTTCCAAATGGCCGCGCTCTTCGATTCCCTGACCGTCGCGGAAAACGTCGGTTTCGTCCTCAACCGCCAGGGCAAGCTGACCCGCACTGAGATCGACCGGCGCGTGGCGCGCGTGCTCGACCTCGTGGAGCTCGAAGGCACCGAAAAGAAAAAGCCCGCCGAGCTGTCCGGCGGGATGCGCAAGCGCGTCGGGCTCGCCCGCGCCATCGTCTATGAGCCGGAGATCGTGCTCTACGACGAGCCGACCACAGGGCTCGACCCGGTCGTCTCTGACAGCATCGACCACCTGATCATGCGGGTGTGCCGCGAATTGAAGGTCACCTCCGTCGTCGTGACCCACGACATGCGGAGCGCCCGCCGCGTCGGCAACAAGGTGCTCATGCTGCACAAGGGCCGCATCCACGCCACCGGCACTCCGGAAGAAATCTTTGCCTCGACCGATCCCGTGGTTCACCGCTTCGTGAACGGGATCTCCGACGCGACCCAAGAACCCCTGCTTCCATGAGCGAACGACGCACCCAGATCAAAGTCGGCCTCTTCGTCCTCATCGGCATCGTGTTGATGGCCGGTCTGCTCCTCGCCTTCAGCCGGGCGAAACGCTGGGCTACCGGCCACTACGGCCTCGACCTCGTCACGTCCAACGCCGGTGGCATCATCGAGCAGTCCCCCGTGCTCATGGCGGGCGTTCCCATCGGCTTCGTCCAGGATGTCGAACTCGGCGCCGCCGGCACCAACGTCACGCTCCACATCCGCATCGACCGCCGTTTCCCCGTCCGTTCCGACGCCGTCTTCACCATCGATTCCTCCGGCTTCCTCGGCGACCAGTTCGTCTCCATCCGCCCAACGGAGAACGTCGGGCGAGTGCTCCAGGAAGGCGATACGGTCGTCTGCGCCGAGCCATTCAACCTCCAGGAAACCGCCCGCGCCGCGGCTGGCTTCATCACCCGGATCGACGCCACCGCCGCGCGCCTGAACCAGGCCATCGCCCGCGTGGACGAACTCGTGCTCAACGAGGAAACGCTCACCAACCTCTCCGCCACCGTCCGCAACTTCCGCACCGCGTCGGAACGTGCCATCGCGCTGGTGGACGATGCCGGAGGTTTGATCGCGACCAACCGTGCTCCCGTGGGCGAAGTGCTGACCAATCTCGTCGCGTTCTCCGCGAACTTGAACACCTTGACCGAATCCCTCGGCGGCGTGATCCAGACCAACGGCGCCGTGCTGCACAGCGCCTTGGCCAACGTCGAGGAAACCACCGCTTCGCTCAGCGCCTCGGTCAAAGCCCTGGAAGGCACCGAGGGCATGGTCGGCAGCCTGCTGAATGATCCCGCGATGAAAGCGCGAACCGAAGAAGTGCTGGCCAATCTCGCCACCCTCAGCAGCAATCTCAATCGCTACGGCCTGCTCTACAAACCCAAGGCGGCCCGGCCCAAGCCGCCGACGAACAGCGCGTTTCCCTATCCCGGGAAGTTCGGGAGGTGAAACCTTGGCGTCTCGGCCGGAGAATCCGGTCGCATTTCCGAAGGAGTGGTGGATGGAGCGCCAAGGCGCGAGCGTCGCCGCAGTCGGACGAGCTTGGTGGCTGAACCGAAAGGAAGACGGTTCGCGGGATAGGAGAAGCGCAGATAGACTCGCGCGGACGCTTCCGCTTGGTCTGCGTTTTCCGTGGGCTAACCGGAGGGGCTTTAAGCCGCTTCCTGCGAGGCCTTGCGCTGGATGATCGGCTCGGCTTCGCCGAGGACGACCTGTCGGGTGATCTTCACGGATTCGACGTCGCCGCTGGTGGGCACGTCATACATCACCTCCAGCATCAGCTTCTCGATCAGGCTGCGGAGCGCACGCGCGCCGGTGCCTTTCTTGAGGGCCTGGGCGGCGAGCTCGCGCAGGGCTTCGTCGGTGAACTCCAGCGCGACATCCTCCATCGCCAGGAGCTTGGCGAACTGTTTGGTGATCGCATTTTTGGGATCGACGAGGATGGAGACCAACTGGTCTTCCGTGAGCTGGTCCAAGACCGTGGTCACGGGCAGGCGGCCGATGAATTCGGGGATGAAGCCGAAGCTCAGCAGATCCTCGGGCTCGACCTGGTGGACGACCT
>CBFGQE010000044.1:0-12099 GCA_965650815.1 uncultured bacterium | reverse complement strand
TCGGGGATGAAGCCGAAGCTCAGCAGATCCTCGGGCTCGACCTGGTGGACGACCTGTTCGCGGGAAAGGGAAGCGGTCTTGAAGCCTTCGTCGCTGGTGGAGAAACCCATCACGCGATGGCCCACGCGGCGCTGGATGACGCGCTCCAGACCGACGAACGCTCCGCCGCAGATGAAGAGGATGTTGGACGTGTCCACCCGGATGTATTCCTGCTGCGGGTGCTTGCGTCCGCCCTGCGGAGGGACGTTGCAGATCGTGCCTTCCAGGATCTTCAACAGCGCCTGCTGCACGCCTTCGCCGGAGACATCGCGGGTGATGGAGACGTTCTCGGTCTTGCGGGCGATCTTGTCGATTTCATCGACGTAGATGATGCCCATCTGCGCCTTCTTCACGTCGTAGTCGGCGCTCTGGAGAAGGCGGAGAATGATGTTCTCCACGTCTTCGCCCACATAGCCGGCCTCGGTCAGCGTGGTGGCGTCGGCGATGGCGAAAGGCACGTCGAGCACCTTGGCCAGCGTCTTGGCGAGAAGGGTCTTGCCGGAGCCGGTGGGACCGATGAGCAGGATGTTGCTCTTCTCCAGTTCCACTTCGGCCAGCGGATTCCGGCTCGGTTCATTCTCCCCGTCCACCGCTGGAGGCAGGTCGGGTTCGGAGAGGATGCGCTTGTAGTGGTTGTGGACGGCGACGGAGAGGACCTTCTTGGCGTGGCTCTGGCCGATGCACTGTTCATCCAGCCTACGGCAGATCTCCGCCGGCTTGGGCACGCTGAACTTGGGCTGCGACCGCTTGCCGTCCACGGACAGTTCCTTGTCGAGGACGTTTTTGCAGAGGTTGACGCAGTTGTCGCAGATATAGACCCCGGGCCCGGCGATGAGCTTGCGGACCTCGGCATGGGACTTCCCGCAGAAGCTGCACAGCGTGATGTTGGTGGGCCGGGCCATGGGATGGGACTGGATTTATGCGACGACGGAAGAGGTTTCGGGCAGGCCGGGAACCTGTTTCCGGGACTGGACGACTTCATCGACCATGCCGAAGGCCTTGGCCTCCTCGGGTTCCATCCAGTTGTCGCGGTCGCAGGCCTTCTCGACGATGTCGTAGGGTTGGCCGGTGTGCTTGGCGATGACCTGGTTGAGCTTGGCCTTGAGCTTGAGCATCCGCCGCGCCTGGATCTCGACGTCGCTGGCCTGGCCCTGGGCTCCGCCGAGGATCTGGTGGATCATGATCTCGGAGTTGGGCAGGGCGAAGCGTTTGCCCTTGGTGCCGGCGCACAGGAGCAACGCGCCCATGCTGGCGGCCATGCCGATGCAGTAGGTGTTCACGTCGCAGGTGACGAACTGCATGGTGTCGTAGATGGCCATGCCGGCCGTGACGCTGCCGCCGGGGGAGTTGATGTAGAAATGGATGTCCTTCTTCGGGTCCGTCATCTGGAGGAAGAGGAGCTGGGCGATGATCACGTTCGCGACCATGTCGTCCACCTGCGTGCCGAGGAAGACGATGCGGTCAACGAGAAGACGGGAATAGATGTCGTAGCCGCGCTCGCCGCGCCCGGTCTGCTCGATGACGTGAGGGATGAGAAAATTCTGCATATTTACGGGCTTTTCCAAAGCGGCGGCAAGCTACTGGCGAGGGCTGGGAGCGTCAAGCCATCCACCCTGGCGACGCCCGTCCGCACCAGCTTTGCGCTGTTGCAAACGCGGCCCGTTTGTTACATCGGCGGGGTGAAATTCCGAGTTGAGCATCTGGGCCTGCCGGCGCGCGATCCGGCGGCGTTGAAGGAATGGTATTGCCGCGTGCTGGGCGCCGAGCTGGTTTACGAAAACGGCAAGACCCCGCCCGCCTACTTCCTGCGCATGGCCGACGGGCTCATGCTGGAGATCTACGAGGGCGACTTCGCCCTCAAGGAAACTGCCGACAACAAGCTCAACGGCTTCCGCCACCTCGCTTTGCGGGTCGATTCCATCGAGGCGGCCAAGAACCTCTTGCTTGAACGTGGTGTGAAGTTTCCCGAACTGCCCAAACCCGCCGGTGGCGGCGGACGCGTGCTTTTCTTCAGCGATCCCGAAGGGAACCTGCTGCACTTCGTCGAGCGGCCAGGTGGGACGGTGTTTGGCTGAGCGATGGGGGGCTGATGCCGGATTCCTGATCCCAGATGCCGGATGGGGCTTCGACCATCGGCGCCAACTCGCAGAGCACCGTTCCCGAATAAGCCCAACGAACCACACGGGCGATCCGGCATCTGGGATCAGGTATCTGGCATCCGTTCTTCTCAGCTCTTTGCCCGGTAGAGTTCCCAGACCAAGCGGAAGCCGCTGGCGAAGTCTTCGGGGCGGCGGTCTATCCAAGCGGTGACGACGTCGGGGTGGAACCAGTCGCCTGTGTCGATTTCCTCCGGGTGCAGGACGAACGGACCTTCGGCTTGGAGCCGATAGACCCAGACGTGTTCCTGGCCGGTGTCGGCACAGGCGGCGATCTTGAACAGCCGCTCCGGAGCGGAGTCGATGGTCCAGCCGAGTTCTTCGCGGAGTTCGCGCACGGCGCAGGCATCGTAGTCCTCGCCGGCATCGACGTGCCCCGAGGAGGACGAGTCCCAGACGCCCGGCCAATTGTCCTTCAGCATCGAGCGTTTCTGGAGGAAGAGATCGCCGCGCGCGTTGAAGACCAGCACATGGACCGCGCGGTGTTTCAGTCCCAGCTGATGGACGCAGCGGCGGGTTTCCCGGCCGATGACCGCGTCGTGTTCGTCCACCACATCGAAGATTTCTTCCGCCATAGGTCGGGCACTCGGCCCGCGCCAGTTTGCGGACCGGCGAACGGCCGGGGCAAGTCGGGCGAACGGAGGATGTGAACGGGGTGGACTTTCGCGGTCGATCCGGCAGTTTTTCCGTCATCCCGCAGTGACCGTGATTGGCGGACTGCGCTCGTGAATACCGGCAATGTGACAACGTCAATACGGCTCGCAAACATCCATCCCCTATGAACCAGCCCATCCAGGAATCCGCCCTCAGTCGCCGTGGCTTTCTCAAGTCCTCTTCCGCCGCCGTCGGCGGGGCCATGCTCGCCGGGCTCTCCCTCGAGCGTTTCGCCCATGCCCAGTCCAGCAACGTGCTGAAGGTCGCCCTCATCGGTTGCGGCGGACGTGGCACCGGCGCCGCCGCGCAGGCGCTCAGCAACACCGCCGCCCCGACCAAGCTCGTGGCCGTGGCCGATGTCTTTCCCGACCGCCTCGAAGGCAGCCTGCGTCATCTCAAGGAACAGCACGGCGAGAAGGTCGATGTGCCGAAGGACCGCCAGTTCGTCGGTTTCGACGGCTACAAGCAGGCCATCTCCACCGCCGATGTCGTCATCCTCGCGACGCCGCCCGGGTTCCGTCCGGCGCAGTTCGAGGAAGCGGTGAAGCAGGGCAAGCACGTCTTCGCCGAGAAGCCCGTCGCCGTGGACGGTCCCGGCGTCCGCAAGTTCATGGCCGCCGCCGAAGAGGCCAAAAAGAAGAACCTCAAGGTCGGTGTCGGTCTCCAGCGCCACCACCACGCCGGCCATATCGAGGCCATCAAGCGCGTGCAGGACGGAGCCATCGGCGATGTCGTGGCCATGCGCGCCTATTGGAACGGCAACACGCCCTGGGTGCAGAAGCGCGCCGACCTGGAGAAGCGCGCCAACCGCAAGCTCAGCGAAATGGAATACCAGATGCGCAACTGGTATTACTTCGTCTGGATCTGTGGCGACCACATCGTCGAGCAGCACATCCACAACCTCGACATGATCAACTGGCTGAAGAACGGCCATCCGACCAAGGCCCGGGGCAACGGCGGTTGCGAGACCCGCAAGGGACCGGACTACGGCGAGATCTTCGACCATCACGTCGTCGAGTTCACCTACGCCGACGAGTCCGTATGCTTCAGCCAGTGCCGTCACCAGCAGGGCTGCTGGAACGACGTGTCGCAACATGCAATCGGCGGCAAGGGCCGCGCTAACCTGGAAGGAAACATCATCTACGGTCCCGAGGGCACATGGCGCTACCGCGAGCGCGCCAAGGACCCCTACCAGCAGGAGCACGACGACCTGTTCGCCGCCATCGTGCAGGACAAGCCCTTCAACGAGGGGTTCTTCGGTGCCGAGGCCACGTTGACCGCGATCATGGGCCGCATGTCCACCTACACCGGCAAGGAGATCACTTGGGAGCAGGCACTGAACTCCAACGTCGATACCATGCCCAAGGTGCTGGCCTTCGACGCCGAACCTTTGGTCAAGCCGCTGGAGAACGGGCTCTACCCGATCCCCGTGCCCGGCGATTCCCTCTGGGCTTCGAAGGTCATGTAAGCCTCCCGCTGAAACCGTTCATCAGAGCCGATCCCCATGTGGGATCGGCTCTTTTTCTTGGGGTGGGATCGTGCCGTGCCGGGATTTTCCGCGACTCGAAAACGTTGATTGTCAGCCGTCAACGAATCTGTCAGTCGTGGCTCCTGTGCCAATTCGCTACGACGTGCATGAGTCGCAACGGCTGCTGTTCGGGGTGGGAAGCGGGCCCGTCAGCAACGCGGACCTCCGCTCGACCATGACCCGCGTCTTGATGGATGCCCGGTTCAGCCTCTCGTTGAACGAACTGTGGGATTTCCGCGAATGCGCCCCGGACGACGTGAGCTTCGACGGGTTGTTCCAGGTGGTGAAAGGGGCGACGATGGTGCTCGGTCTTCTCCATGCCCAGACATCGCCCCGCGCTCGGTGCGCCGTCGTGGTGTCCACGCAGGAACAGTTCGGCCTAGCCCGCATGTATCAGTCGTTGAGCGAACGGCTGCACCTGGAGACCGAGGTGTTCCACGACCGGGAAAGCGCATTGCGTTGGCTGGGGGTGGCCGACACGTGGCAGCCGACCGTTCCGGCCTAGCCCCTTGGGGATAACCGGCCCTGGAGCAAGGTGGACGAGCGCCGGGTGGGGGCACTTGGCCTACAAGCCGAAGGGCCAGACGCCGTGCTTCACGGTGTAGTAGCCCAGCTTGAGATACTCGTTGAGGATGTATTGCCGGGGAGTCCGGGTGCGGGAACGGGCGGGCAAGGAGAGCATTTCCACGTCGGGCGCGGCGTTCTCGAAGCAGGCCAAGGCGCGTCGCGAATGATACCAGGAGGTGACGACGACGGCGCGGGAGACGTGGTGTTCGGCCAAGAGCGGGGCGCAGTTGCGGGCGTTTTCCAGGGTCGAGCGCGACGTTTCCTCGGCCAGGATGGCGGTGCGTGGGACGCCGGCGGCGACGAGTTGGCGGATGTTTTCCCGGGAATCGCCGTGGCCCGAGACGATGATCAGGGGAGCGATCCCGGCTTGGAACAGCTCAACGGCCCGTTCCACCCGCACCATCGGTTCCCCGCCGAGCACGATGATCGCATCGGCCTTGGAGGCGTGGGTCTCCACTTGGAGAAACCAATGGGGAAACACCAGCGCCAAGGCCACCAGGGTTCCCAAGGCCAGAACGAAGATGACCAGCACCCGGGCCAGCCGCTTCCATGGGCTGGCTTTGGGACGAGAAACGTTTCCGGCGTCGGACACGGCCCGATTTCAGCGACAGTCGGGCAGAAAGGAAAGTCCGCTCACCGGCCCTTGCGGAACCGGCGCAGGGCGTAGAGACCGGCTCCGGCGAGCACGAGGGAAGCCGTGCCGGGTTCGGGCACGGGAGGCAGGGGAGTCTGGCTGATCTCGCCGAAAATGCTCAGCCGTTCCAAGTTGAGCGTCCCGCTGCTGGAACCGGCGCTGAAGCCGTAGAGCCGCAACGTGAGGCCGTCCTCGCTGGAGGCCGCCGCCGGGTAGGTCAGCGTCATCTCGGAGGTGGACTGCTTGTAGGTGACGGCGTGGAGGGCGGGATCGTTGTTGGCCGGATTGGTGCCCTCGAAGAGGCGGAAATAAACCGACTGCGGCCCTTGGCTGTCTCGCGAGGCCGTCCATTGGAACCCCGTCATCGTCAGCGTATAGCCGGGGTCGGGCGAGATCGTGAACTGCACGTATTGGCCGAGGTCCGAGTTGCCGGTGGTGAAGCCGGAAAGCCCCAGATGTCCGGGGGCGCTGATGTCGTTCAAGCCGACGACAGTTGCAAAGCCGAACGAGCCATTCGCCACGGTCGGAGTTTCAGAGCTCGAAGTGGCGAATTCGTAGGTGCCCAAGGTGGCGCTCCAGCCCGTGGTGGCGAGGGCTACAGCGGCAGAGGCGGTTACAACGATCAGTTTCATGCAGTTTCGGAACCCGGCATTACGTTAGCCAAGTCACATTTGCCTCAGAATGGGGCAAAAAGTGGAATGCACAAGCAGTGTTTGTGGGAGATTGGAGAAAAAGCTGAGGGTGACGCCGGATTTCCCGGGTTCCGGAACGGTTCCGGTTCGGGCGGTCAAAGCACGGCGGAACGGGGATCGCCTTGCAGCCGGGTTAGCTTGTCCGGCGAGATTTCGACATGGGTCTGGCGGCCAAGGAATTCGAGCAGGATGGCGACCCGTTCCCGGCTGGGCAGGTATTTCTGCACCGTGCCGGTCAACCCGTGAAAGGCACCTCCGGCAATGGTGACTTCTTCGCCCGGAGTGAACATTTCCTCGACGGTGAAGAGTTGGTCGTCGTCGGCCAGTTCGCGCAACGCGGCGATCTCCGCTTCGGCGATCACGGGCCAGTTCGTTCCGAAATGGATGACGGTGCTGACGCCCCGGGCGTGCATCACGTCGGAGAGGCGTTCCGCCCAGGCAAATCTGGCGAAGAGGTAGTTGGGGAAGAGCGCTTCGTTGAACCAGACGGGGCCGCGACGGGTGGCCTTCTTGTAGCGGATGCGGGGCAGGAACACCTCGATGCCCGAGGAACGGAGATGCGCGGCGGCGATGTGCTCGTGCTTCAACTGGGAGCGGAGGCAGAACCAGTTGGGCTCCGTGGGAGTCGAACCGGAACGCGCGGTCGATTGCTGGGCTTCTTCCATCATCCGCGCGGAACATGGAATCCCGGTCGCTCCCGGTGCAATCGCAACTTCTCGCGCGCCGCGCCCCGGCCGAAGCCGCTCCTTGACCGCCCGGTGTCGCCCCGGCCTACGCTGGCGGATGGACCCGGGCCACCAGCTTGAAACCGCCTCGCCTTCGGAAACGGAGGCGATCGGTCGGCGTTGGGCACAGGAGTGGAATCCCGCGCGGCGCGGCTGGCTCGTGGGGCTCTCGGGGGATCTCGGCGCGGGCAAGACACAATTGGTCCGGGGCCTGGCTCTCGGATTGGGTTACACCGGGCGGATCAGTTCCCCGACCTACGGCCTGATCCACGAATATCCGACGGAGCCGACGCGGTTGAGCCACCTGGACCTCTATCGCCTCGATGATGCCGCGCAGATCATCGGTGCGGGGCTGGAGGACACGCTGCTGCGGCCCGAGGGCGTTTGCGTGGTGGAATGGATCGAACGCTGGTGGCCGTGGGCGGCGACGCTGAGTCCTCCGGCCGATCTGAAGCTCCAGTGCCCGGTCCGTTTGGTGCGGATCGAAACGCTTTCCGAGACCGCTCGCCTTCTTCGTTATGTGGACCTTGGCCTTTGAGTTTTCGTCCGATGTCCGGAGCGTCGCCGTGGTGCGTTCGACGGAAGAACCGACGGTCGCGGGCTTCGCCTCCGTGCGCGAGGTGCGGCGCACGCCAGGACTGGCGCTGGTGGAAGCCGCGTTGCGCGAGGCGGGAGTTCGGCGCGAAGAAATCTCGCGATTGGCCGTCGGGTTGGGACCGGGTTCCTACACCGGCATCCGCATCGCGCTGGCGCTGGTGCAGGGCTGGCAACTCGCGACCGGCATTCCTTCCATGGGCATTCCCAGCGCGGACGTTTTGGCCGAGCAGGAATGGCGCCGGGGCGTGCGCGGACGGTTGCACCTGATCGTCGATGCGCAGAAGGGAGACCTCTACCACGGCCAATATGAGCTGACCGAAGCCGCCTGGGCAGCGAAGCAGCCGCTGGCCATCGTGCCGGCCACGGCGTTGGTGAACGATGGCGACCGCTGGATCACTCCCGAAGCCACACCGCGCCTGGCGTGGGCGGAACCGGTATTTCCCGACGCAGGCATCCTTGGGCAACGCGCGGCCAAGATCGACGCCGTCCGTCCGGCCTTTCAACTGGAGCCGGTTTATCTTCGGGAAACGGCCTTTGTCAAAGCGCCGGTGCCGCGGGCGATTCCTGGCCTCGGTGCTTGAAGCCTCGGCTCAACGCTTCCGCGCGTCGTTCAGCGTCCAGTCGAAGTCGTTGAAGTCCACCTTGAGCGGGGCTCCGGCTTCGATCGCGGCGTTGATCTGGGACAAGGTGTTGGTGGCGAAGTAGGGCTTCAGGTAGGTGGCGAGATCCGTGCGGTTGGTGAAGTCCTCGCCGAACCATTTGAAGAGCGGCGAGAGCCACAGGACGTTCCGCCTCGTGTCCACCTGGTTGTTCTTGCCGTCGTTCAGGAAGGCGCGCGCCTGCTCGGCGAACTGGGCGTCCAGCGTCTCCGGCCGGTAGGGCTCGGGCCGCGCGGGCGGATAGCCCATCGCACCGAAGACGAGGGCGAAGTGGTGCCGCTCGTCGCCCAGCCGCTTGCGCAGCACGCTGTGCTGGAGGAAATCCAACGACACCTTGCTCCCGAAAAGCGGCACGAACGGCATCTTCCACGGGCTCTCGGTGATCGTGCCCAGCGCGCGGACGTTCGTGGTGGGGTAGTTGGTCGCGATGAACAGCATCGCCGAGGCGTTGTAGAGGTTGACGCAATAGGCCACGGCCCGGGCCCGGGGCCACGCGGTGAATTCGGCCTCCGTCACCTGGGCCATCTCCTGGATCGCGCGTTCCAGCTCGGTGTCCTTCAGCGAAAGCTGCCGGTAGTCGATGCGGCCGTCCTTCACGCAGTTCGTCAGCACCAGCGCGTAGCGCTTGTAGGTGGGGTCGAACGCGGCGGCGCGGGCGGAAAGGGGGGCGGCGACGAACGCGAGCAGGGCGAGGAGCAGGACGACGGGCTTCATGGGCGCAAATCTTCGGCAAAACGGAGGACGATCAAGCGGCGGTCGCGCCGAGTTCCAGCACACGCTTGAACTGCGCCTCGGTCAGTGGCGTGACCGAGAGACGGCTCTGGCGCACGAGCGGCATGTCCTTCAGCACTGGATCGGCCTTGATCGTGGCCAGGGTCACCGGTCGTTTCAACGCCTTCCACGGCACCAGATCCACCACGGACCAGTCGCCCTCGTCGGCGGTGGGGTCGGGGTAGAATTCCTTCGCCACCTTGGCCACGCCCACGACCTGCTTGTCCGAGACGCTGTGGTAGTAGAGCACGCGGTCGTTCGCCTTCATCGCCCGGAGATTGTTCCGCGCCTGGAAATTCCGGACCCCGGTCCAGGCGGTGCGGCCTTCCTGGACGAACCGGTCCCACGCATACGCCTCGGGCTCCTGCTTCACCAACCAGTAGTTCATGCGCGGAAGGGAACCATCAATCCGCCGTGGCGTCATCTGGGACGTTGTCTTGGTCGTTGCGGATGGCCGGCCACGGCAACAAAGCCATTGCACCCGTCCGGGAGTTCGCGTAAGCCAACAGGCCCGAGTCGCGGAAGGGTGGCTGAGTGGTTAAAGGCACCTGACTCGAAATCAGGAGTAGGGGCAACTCTACCGTGGGTTCGAATCCCACCCCTTCCGCCAATTGGTCTCCACTCCCTCGGGGCTCGTCCCACCTCTCCCCGCATCGTGGCCTCAAGCGGCCAGCCGTTGACCGAACGCGGTGCGGAAGTCCTGCTGCAACCGGTCCACCACCAGCTTCGTCTCTTCGCTGAACCCGAAGGTCCGCAGCGCGCGCGTCAAATCGCGCAGCTTCTCGAATTCGTCGCGCCGGAGCGTGTGGGATCGCATGGCATGCGTGATCGTCCGGTGGACATCTTCCACCACTTTCAGGGCCATCTTCTGCGGCGGGGGCAACTCGCGCTGGATCGCGGTGCGGATCTGGGCGCAGTGGACCCGGGCTTCTTCCAGGGGGTGTGGGATCGTTTTCATGGGAGACTTGTTTCGCAGCGGGCGTGCCAAGGAGCCGTGCGCGGGAAGTGGCCCGGAATGCGGGCACATTGCATGAAGCCCGGCCGGTGCGGATTGCAGGTGGCGAAAGCGGCAGCGGTTCAGAATGAAAAACGAGCGGAGAACCGGGCGTTTCATCCGGCCCGGTTTGGCATAAATCCAGCAAAGCGAACGGCGGCGACTGCGGGCGGATGCGCCTCCCGACGGTCGGAACCACCCGTCAAACCATGAACACTTTGCCCGAAGCTCCGGCCGAAACCTCCGTTCAAAACGATCCCGCAAATCCGCCCGGCATGGGAGCGATTCCCTTGCCCGAGGAACAGGGGGTGGCCTTCCGCGTCTGGGCTCCGCACGCGGATCGGGTCGCGGTGGTGGGTTCGTTCAACGGCTGGGACAAGGAGGCGAACCGGCTCGTGCGCGAGGAGCAGGGCACTTGGTTTGGCATCGTCCCGGAAGCCCGGATCGGGGACGAGTTCCGCTATCTGATCGTGCGCGGAGATGAGGAGCTGAGCCGCATCGACCCCCGGGCCAGGCTGGTGACGAATTCGGCGGGCAACGCCGTGGTTTGGCGGATCGATCCGGAGCGCCTGCCCGAGCCCATCGATCCGCCGCTGCTCGACGCGGCAGTGATCTACGAGATGCACATCGGCACGTTCCACGCGCGGAAGGAAACGGGGCCGGGCACCTTTGCCTCCGCCATCGAGAAGCTCCCGTATCTCCAGGAGCTCGGGGTCAACGTCGTGGAGCTGATGCCGGTGACGGAGTTCGCGGGGGACTTTTCCTGGGGCTACAACCCGGCCCATCCCTTCGCCGTGGAGCGCGCCTATGGCGGTCCCGATGGGCTGCTCGACTTCGTGCGCGAGGCCCACGCCCGGGGCATCGCGGTGTTGCTGGACGTGGTCTATAACCACTTCGGCCCGGGTGACGCCTCGATGTGGCAGTTCGACGGCTGGTCGGAGAACGGGCTGGGCGGGATCTACTTCTACAACGATGGCCGCGCCGCCACGCCCTGGGGCGATTCCCGTCCGGACTATGGCCGGGGCGAGGTGCGGACCTATCTCCGGGACAACGCCCTGATGTGGCTGGAGGACTTCGGCATCGATGGTCTGCGCTGGGACGCCACGGTCTATATCCGCAGCTACAGCGGCCGGCTGGACGGTCCCGCAGACGACCTGAAGGAAGGCTGGGGCCTGATCCAATACATCAACGGCGAGATCCACCGGCATTCCCCGCGCGCCATCGTCATCGCCGAGGATCTGCGCGACAGCGAATGGCTGGTGAAGGACGTGGGCGCGGGCGGGGCCGGGTTCAACGCGCAGTGGGACGCCGCGTTCGTCCATCCCGTCCGCGCGGCGATGGCGACCGCGAACGACGAGGAGCGGAACCTCGACGCGATCATCGCGGCGCTGAAGACCCGCTACGATGGCGACGCGTTCCGGCGCGTGGTTTACAGCGAATCCCACGACGAGGTGGCCAACGGGAAGCAGCGGTTGCCGAGCGAGATCGATCCCGGAGATCCGGAGGGTTATCCCGCGCGCAAACGCTCCACCCTCGGCGCGGCCCTGGTCTTCGCCGCGCCGGGCATCCCGATGATCTTCCAGGGGCAGGAGTTCCTCGAGTCCGGCTGGTTCCGCGACCACGTGCCGGTGGACTGGGCCAAGGCCGGGCGCTTCGCCGGCATCCGCGCCTTCTACCGCGATCTGATCGCCCTGCGCCGCAACCTCGCCGGGCACACCGCAGGGCTCATGGGCCAGCACATCGAGACCCACCACGTGGACCACGCCGGAAAGGTGCTCGCCTTCCGCCGCTGGCGGGATGGAGGACCGGGGGACGACGTGGTGGTGGTGGTGAACTTCAGCCACGAGCCCAAGGAGAACCAGGCCGTCGGTGTGCCGCAGCCGGGCCTGTGGAAGGTGCGTCTCAACAGCGATGGCCGCGCCTACTCGGACGATTTCGGCGACCATCCCGCGCCCGATGCCGAAGCCGTGGCCGACCCCATCGACGGCTGCCCCTGCCGCATCGTCACCGCCATCGGGCCCTACTCCGTCCTCATCCTTTCACAGGACAAGGGCTGATTTCCGGGTTGGTCTTCTCTTCGCTC
>CBFGQE010000043.1:0-12279 GCA_965650815.1 uncultured bacterium | reverse complement strand
GCATCCGGATCACGAACACCACGGCCTCGTGCGGATGCTGGATGATGGCTTGCTGGATTGTCCTCCGCTCTGGGAGCCGGAGTTTTGTCCGCCCGCGCCTGCGCCGTGTCTGGACGAATTCTTCACGGGACGAATTCCTCCCTCCGTTTGGTTCGCCCAAGCCGCTGGGCGTGCTCCGCCTTTCGCTATCTGAGTAGGGCCAGGCTTCCTGCTGCCCACAGAAACCAAGATGCCTCCGCTAGAAGAGCGGCGACCCCTCACCCGGCCTTCGGCCACCCTCTCCCCATCCGATGGGGAGAGGGCCGGGGTGAGGGGCTTTCCGCACCAAGATTTCTACGAAGCGGCTTCCTGCCTGACCGGTGAGACGTGATCGGAGTGGAGAGTTTCTCTCCTTTCCACGCGCCCACCGTTGAGTGGTTCCACTCAGACCCTGGGACAGGCTGGAAGCTTGTCCTACCTCCAATGGCGTCCATCGACGCCGCCTTTTCGCAACCACAGTGCGACGTCCGCCGCTGCCGACCGGTGGGCGATCCGCGTGATTCCTTTTTCCGTCGGCGAAAGAAATCCGGTCTCGTCGAAACGCGGCCACCCAACCCCATGAAGAACCGTTCCCAATTCCGCCGACACGAACGCCGTGTCGGCCTCGTCGGCGTCTCCGCGCTGGCGCTCGTTCAACCATTGGCTGCCCAAACTGCGGCGACCAATTCCGTCACCACGTTGCCGACGGTCATCGTCACCGGTCGGGCCGACAGCCTCGTTGGCGTGGCCGATTCCGCCAGCAGCGGCGTGGTTGGCCGCGACCATCTCCAGGCGCGGCCCATCCTCCGTCCGGGCGAACTGCTGGAGACCGTGCCCGGCGTCGTCATCACGCAGCACAGCGGCGCGGGCAAGGCCAACCAGTATTTCCTGCGCGGCTTCAACCTCGACCACGGCACCGACCTCGCCACCTCGCTCGACGGGATGCCGATCAACCTCCCGACCCACGGCCACGGCCAGGGCTACACCGACCTGAACTTCATCATCCCCGAGCTGGTGGACACGATCGACTTCCGCCACGGCGCCTACGCCGCGCAGGACGGCGACTTCTCCTCCGCCGGCTCCATCGACCTGCACTACGCGAACACGTTGCCGGAAAATTTCGTCACGCTCGAAGGCGGCAGCTTCGACCACGTGCGCCTCGTCTCCGGCGGTTCCGGCAAGGCAGGCCCGGGCCAATTGCTCTACGGCGTGGAGCTCTACCACAACGACGGCCCGTGGCAGCGCGAGGACGATTACCGCAAGCTCAACGGCCTGCTCCGCTACAGCCAGGGCGACGAATCGCTCGGCTGGAGCCTCACCGGCGTGGCGTATCACGGGGACTGGAACGCCACCGACCAAGTGGCCCGGCGCGCGGTCGATGCCGGATTGATCGACCGCTTCGGCACGCTCGATCCCACCAGCGGCGGCGATTCCCAGCGTCACGCGCTCCAGGGCGAATGGCACCGCGCGGACGACCGGACCGAGACGCGCGTCATGGGCTACGGCTTCCACTACGACCTCGATCTCTTCTCGAACTTCACCTACCTGCTGGGCGACGCGGTGAATGGCGACCAGTTCGAGCAAGTGGACGAACGCGTGGTCGGCGGGCTAAAGGCCTCGCACCTCTGGCATCAGGAATGGTTCGGCCAGCCGGTGGAGAACACCGTCGGCCTCCAGTTCCGCGCGGACGGCATCGAGAACGGCCTTCACACCACCACGGCGCGGCAGCGCACCGGCACCGTGCGGCAGGACGACGTGTTCCAGGCGAGCTTCGCGCCCTATCTCCAGAACCGCATCGCGTGGGGCGAGAAGTTCCGCAGCGTGGCCGGCCTGCGCGGCGACCTCTACCACTTCGACGTCTCCAGCGACAACCCGGCCAACTCCGGCCGCGAGTGGGACGGCATCGCCAGCCCCAAGCTCCAGCTCATCTTCGGGCCGTGGGCCGAGACGGAGTTCTACGTGAGCGGCGGTCTGGGCTTCCACAGCAACGACGGACGTGGTTCCACGACCACCATCGATCCGGGAACGGGTAATCCGGTGGACCCGGTCGATCCGCTCGTCCGCACTTACGGGGCCGAATTCGGCGTGCGCACCACCTGGGTGCCCGGCCTGCAATCGACCGTCTCCTTCTGGTGGCTCGACATCGACTCCGAGCTGCTCTTCATCGGCGACGCGGGCAACACCGAAGCCAGCCGCCCCAGTCGCCGCTACGGCGTGGAGTTGGCCAACTACTACCGCGTGAACGAATGGGTCACGCTCGACGCCGACCTCTCGCTCTCCCACGCCCGCTTCCGCGACAATGATCCGACCGGCGACCACATTCCCGGCGCAATCCAGTCGGTGCTCGCCGCCGGGGCGACGCTGCACGATTGGCACGGCTTCTTCGGAAGCGTGCGCCTGCGCTACTTCGGGCCGCGCCCGCTGGTGGAGGACGACAGCGTTCGCTCGAACAGCACGCTCCTGCTCAACGCCCAGGCCGGCTACCGCTTCAACAAGACGTGGGCCGCCTCCGTCACCGTCTTCAACCTGTTGGACCGCGAAGACAGCGACATCGAATACTACTACCCCTCGCTCCTCCCCGGCGAAGCCCCCGGCCCGGACGACGGCGGCTACAACGACATCCACTTCCATCCCGTGGAACCCATCTCCGTCCGCGTGGCGCTGACGGCGAAGTTCTAGGCCAACCGTTGCAACGAAGCGCGCGACGGATGGAGCCCGCCGGGTTCCATCCGTCCTTTCGTTTCACAGGAAGTCACTTGGCGGGCAGACGGGCGAAGACCTCGTTGCGCGCCCGCGTCGTCAGCACGGCGACGGCGGGATGCACGATGCGGCGTTCGGCGGTGATGGCGTGGAGCCGGATGCGGCAACCGGGGGCCCTTCCGACGAACTGGAAGCCGTAGCGGTGCCGCGCTTCGTCGGCCGCCACCGTGGGCACGGCGATGAAGCCCCGGCCTTCCGAAGCCATGACCTTCATCAACGCCAGATCGTCGAACTCCGCCACGACCTTGGGCCGCAGCTTCTCGTCGCGGAACCAGTTCTCCAGCGTGCGACGGAACGGCGTGTTTTCCGACGGAAGCAGCGCCGGGGCGTCCTGGAGCGATCCGGGAAAACCGCGCTTCAACCGGCGGGCCAGGACCGGCTCCGCGCAGAAGGTGGTGTCGCTCTCGCCCAGCGGATGGCTGTAGGCCCGGAAGTTCACGCTGCTGGAGGCGGGCTCGTCGGCCAGCACGATGTCGAGCCGGTGCGCGGCCAGTTGGGCCAGCAGATCATCCAGCTTGCCCTCGCGGCAGACCACGTGCACGGCGCCCGGCATGGAGAAGACGGGCTTGAGCAGCTCGTTGGTCACGAGCTTGGGGAAGGAATCGACCACGCCCACGTGCAGCCGCAGCGTCTTGGCGCCGGGTCGCTGCTTCACGGCGTTCAGCATCTCGCCGCCCAGCGCGAAGATTTCCTCGGCGAAGCCGAAGACGAGCCTCCCGGCATCGGTCAGCGTGTTGGTCCGGCCCTCGCGGCGGAACAGCTTCTCGCCGAGCGCCTCCTCCAGCTCACGGATCTGCTCGGAGATGGAGGGCTGGGAGACGTGGAGCTTGCGGGCGGCGGGCGCGAGGCCCCCTTCCTTCGCCACGATCCAGAAGTAGCGCAGGTGGTGGTAGTTCAGCCATTCCATGCGGGCCGGACGATGCTTCGGTTTTCCCGAAGCGTCCATTCGGAAGCCCGTATTGGTGGCGTCTCCGCGACGCACCTAGCGTCCAGCGCGATGAAACTGACGCTCCAACACCAAGACGTCCGGTCCACCCACACGCTCGATGCCTGGGTGGAGAAACAGATCTTCTCCCTGGAGAAGCGCCTGCAGATCGACGAGGCGCAGGTCCGCCTCGTCCGCCGGCCCGAAGGCAGCCCGCCCTACTGCGTCCACGTCCACCTCGTCACCCCCGGCCCCGACGTCGTGGCCGAGGGCGAGGACCACACCCTGCGCGCCGCCGTGAGCAAGGCGATGGCGCGGGTCCGGAACAAGATCACCCAGCGATCGGCCAGACGCCACCAGCGTCGCGCGAGCGGACTGTCGCTCCCGGCAAACGCGGTCGGCCGCACCGGCTGTCCGCGTTGATCCGCGCCACTCCCATCCCATTCCATGACTGATAGCCTCTGGCTCTGGATCGGCTTCAACGCCTTCGTCCTCGCGATGCTCGCGCTCGACCTCGGCGTCTTCCACCGCAAGTGCCACGTCGTCACCTTCCGCGAGTCCATGGCCTGGACCGTGGTCTGGATCAGCCTGGCGCTGCTCTTCAACCTTGGCGTCTGGCACTTCGCCGGCTCGGCCAAGGCCCTTGAGTTCTTCACCGGCTACGTCATCGAGAAGTCGCTGAGCGTGGACAACGTCTTCGTCTTCGCCCTGCTCTTCTCCTACTTCGCCGTGCCCGCGCAGTTCCAGCACAAGGTCCTGTTCTGGGGCGTGCTGGGCGCGCTGGTCATGCGGGCGATCATGATCGCCGTGGGCGCAGCGCTGATCACGAAGTTCGCGTGGATCATCTACGTCTTCGGCGGGTTCCTCGTCCTGACGGGGCTGAAGATGATCTTCAAGCGCGAGGAGGAGATCCATCCGGAACGCAACCCGGTGGTGCGCCTCTTCAAGAAGTTCATGCCGGTCACGCCCGACTACCGCGGAGACAGGTTCTTCGTGGTGGAGAACGGCGTGCGGATGGCCACGCCGCTGTTCGTGGTGCTGCTCCTGGTCGAGATCTCCGACCTGATCTTCGCGGTGGACTCGATCCCGGCGATCTTCGCCGTCACCACGGATCCGTTCATCGTCTATACGTCGAACGTCTTCGCCATCCTCGGCCTGCGCTCGCTCTACTTCGCCCTCGCGGGGGTGATGGACAAGTTCCACTACCTCAAGATCGGGCTCGGCGTGGTGCTGGCCTTCGTGGGCGTGAAGATGCTCCTGGCCCACTCGCCTTGGAAGATCGACACGCTCGTGTCCCTCGGCGTGATCGTCGCCATCCTCACCGTCTCGGTCGTGGTCTCGCTGCTGCGGCCAAAATCGAGCCTCGTCAAACCGCCCCCGGCCTCCGCCCCCGAACCCAAGGCTTGAACGCCCCTTCCGCCCCAACAGCGGCCGGCTCCGTCCCACCGGGACGGAAACCGGCCGCTTCTTTTTTTGCCCGACCGCTTCCGCCCCGGCTTTCCCAACTCGCCCCATCATGAACCTCCTGGACGCCCTCCAAGCCAACCTCCTCTCCCCCGCCATCCTGTTCTTCACCCTCGGCCTCGTCGCTGCGCTCCTGAAGAGCGACCTCAAGCTGCCCGAGCCGCTCTACGTCGGTCTGACCCTCTATCTGCTCATCGCCATCGGCTTCAAAGGCGGTGCCGCCCTCGCCGCCGCCGGTTGGTCCGCCATCTGGCTTCCCTCGCTCGCGGCGATCCTCCTGGGCGCGGCCATCCCGCTCTGGACCTATCCGCTGCTGCACAAGATCGGGAAGTTGGCCGCCGTCGATGCCGCCGCCATCGCGGCGCACTACGGTTCGGTGAGCGCCGTCACGTTCATCGCGGCCACCAACTACCTGAAGACGGTCGGCGTGCCCTTCGAGCCCCACGCCACCGCCCTGCTCGCCGTGATGGAATCGCCCGGCATCATCGTGGGCATCATTCTGGGCCGGATCGCGGGCAGCTCGGCGGGAGAACCGCTCGGGGCCACCCTGCGCGCCGCCGCCCACGAGGCCTTGCTCGGGCGCAGCATCTTCGTGCTGGTGGGGGCACTGACCATCGGCGCCCTTTGCGGCAAGGCTGGTTTGGAAAAGATGGAGCCCTTCCTCGTCACCCCGTTTCAAGGCGTGCTTGCGCTGTTCCTGCTGGAAATGGGCGTGGTGGCCGGCCGTCGCCTGGAAGACCTGCGCCGCACCGGCCCCTTCCTGCTCGGCTTTGGACTCCTCCTGCCGCTGCTCCACGGTGCGCTCGGAACGTGGATCGGACATTGGGTCGGCCTCAGCCTCGGCGGTTCCGCGCTCTTCGGCACGCTGGCGGCCAGCGCCTCCTACATCGCGGCTCCGGCGGCGGTCCGGCTTTCGTTGCCGGCCGCCAATCCCACGCTCTACCTGACCGCCGCGCTGGCCATCACCTTCCCCTTCAACCTCACCGTGGGCATCCCGCTCTACCTGGAGTTCGCCCGCTGGCTCCAGCGCTGGGCGGCGCCCTGATCCAAACACCCTGTCCAGGCTTCCAAGTCCGTTGGAAGCGGCTGGCCAATTCTCCCGCCTGCGCCATCTTCCGCGCGATGTCCGTGGCTCCGTCCCCTGAAACCGCTCGTCGTCAATGGCGCGCCTTCGCGCTGAAGGCGGGCCTGTTCTTCCTCGCCGCCGTCGTGGTGGGCACGGTGCAGTTCACCTTCAGCGAACAGCCGTCGTCGTATCTGGTCTCCATGATCCTGCTGATCGGCGGGCTCTACCTCTGGCTGTTCGACACCGCGCCGTTGCCGGTGAAACAACCCGCTCTGGTCCGCAGCGCGGCCGGGATCGCCTTCGTCTTCGCCGCCCTGCGCTGGACCATGCCCGCGCCCGCCGAGGCGCAGATGCCGTGGCGGCCTTATTCGGAGGCGGCCTTGGCGGAGGCGAAGGCGGCGGGCAAACCGGTCATCATCGATTTCTGGGCCTCGTGGTGCCAACCGTGCCACGTGCTGGAACGGGAAACGTTCTCCAGACAGCGGGTGGTCGATGCCGCCACGAACTTCGTCATGCTCAAGGCCGACGTCAGCAACCCGTCGGCTCCCGAAGTGGAAGCCTTGTTGCGGCAATTCTCCGTCAGCGCCTTTCCCACCGTAGTGTTCCTCGGTGCGGACGGGAACGAACGGCTCCGCCTCCGGACGATCGGCGTGGAAGGTCCGGAGGCCTTCCTGAAACGCATGGCCGCCGCCGCCATCCCGGCCCCGCCGCCATCCCCCGGTGAGACGGTTTCGACCAACCGCCCATTGGCAGTTCCACCGCTGGACCCGATCCCCTTTCTTTTCCGATAACGACGACAAAGGAAAAAGGGTTCCTCGCTGTTTCCCGGAGCGCGGAGCATCGCTCCGCTGGGACGTGCTCCGCCAAGAGCCGGAAAAAGGTCGCGGGGCCGGATGGTCGAATGGGGAGAGCGTCTGTCCGGCAGTCGGCGGAGCGATGCTCCGCGCTCCGTTCTGAAAAAAGCCCCCTCAGGCTGTCCCTCTCCCCATCCGATGAAAACAGGGTGGCTCGTTGATTTTCCAAGGATCGTCCGGGGTGGTCCTTGTCGGTTTGCACCGGCGCGATTTTTCCCGGTCGGCCGCCTTCTCGGAGTCGAGAAGCGGCGAAATCCCTGTCCCAACGGCCGGTTGTCCGCTCCGTGGACATTTCCTCCCGCGTGGCTAGCGTCCTGCTCAGCAACCCACCGCATGCGTGCGACCGTCCATCGTTTCCTCCGGATGCTGCCGTTGATCCTCGGGCTGTCGGTGGCCCCGGCCCTGTCCGCCGCGCCGGAAACCGTCTGGTTGATCGGCGTGGACGAGGACCCGCTCCGCTCCGGCTACAATCCGGCGGACGAGTTCTCCTCCGAGAGCGGTTCCGCCAACCGTCCGCCCGGCCGAGTGACGCGCCGCGTGGAAGACCCGCTCTACACCACGAACAATCCGTCGCGCGACGACGACCACTACCTCGTCGGCACCTTCCCCGTCGGGTTCAACGGACTGACGAACGTGCTCGTCATGGCCTTGCCGGAATCGGACCGGGGCTTCGAGCGCGCCATCACCTCGTCGGACCGCACGAACCGCATCCACTTTTTCCTGGCCGCCGCGCAGGTCGCCCCGACGTCGCGGCTGCGGCTGAGCTTCGAGCTGGTCAACGGCGGTTTCTGGTATGGCGCGCCCCTCAACCAGAACGGCGAGGGTTTCGGCATCCATACGGTCGAGGCCCGCTTCCGCAGCGCCACGCGGACGAACGTGCTCTGGACCGGCACGGTGGAGCGCAACACGCGCGTCAGCCTCGACTTCGCCGCGACCAACGTCGTCGCCACCGCCGGGCCCAACACCATCGAGCTCGTCCGCACCGGGCCCAACCCGACGAACACCAGCCACTGGGTGCAGTTCGACTACGTGCAGTTGGAAGCCGATCCCGACGCGTTGCGCGACGCCGACCAGGACGGGCTCCCGCGCTGGTGGGAAGAGGACAACCATCTCAGCGACACCAGCGCCGCCGACGCCGCGCTCGATCCGGATCGCGACGGACTGACGCATCTCCAGGAGTTCAACGGCGGCATCGCTCCGACGGATCCCCACGCGTCCGACACCGACCGCGACGGTTTGAACGACGGCCAGGAACGCGCCCTCGGCACGAACCCCTGGCTCGCGGACACGGACGGCGACGGCTTGAACGACTCCGAAGAGGCGAACGGTTCGCCCGTCTCTTCGCCGCTCTTGGCCGACACGGATGGCGACGGCGCGTCCGACGCGGTGGAGCGCCGCATGGGCACGAACCCGAACGCGGCTTCGTCCAAGCCCACCGTCTTCCGCGGCGGCATCGGGCTCCAGTTCGTGTCGGCGGCGGACCGCGACGGTGCGCTCGCCACCAACGATCTGGCCGGCCTCGTTCCGCAGATTCTCTGGAACCGCACCTTCCCGATGCGGAACTCGTCCTCCCGGACCAACGGCGGACTGGCGGACATCGAGGCCCCGCTGACGAACCGGCTGGTCCGGAGCGACGGCCAACCGCTCGACGGAACGACCTACGGATGGCGCGCCGCCTCGACCCACTCCAGCTACAACAACGGCAGCGCGGACCGCCGTTTGATGAACGGTTTCCTGCGCGCCTCCGAGAGCGTGCCCGCGGTGCTTTCGCTCACGAACATCCCCTTCGCCAACTACGATCTCCACGTCCACGTCGGCGGCCAATCGGACGACGACTACGGCCAGGTGCTGTTGAACGACGATCCGGCCACCGGCTGCCTCTTCCTGACCGACAGCTCCGCGCCGCAGGACCGCTTCGTGGTGCTCCGGCCCGGAGACGACGATTTCCAGCGCGGCAACGTGGTCCGCTACACCGGCCTGACCTCGGCGAACCTCCGCATCACCGTGAACAACCTCGGCGGCTGGGGCGTGGGCCTCCATGCCGTCCAGATCATCGACCGCACGCTCGATTCCGACGGCAGCGGACTGCCCGATTGGTTCGAGGTGCAGCACGGCTTGCAGCCCGGTTCTCCCGCGCTGACCGCGACCGATTCCGACGGCGACGGCCTCTCGAACCTGCAGGAGTTCCAGCGCGGCAGCGATCCGCGCAATCCCGACACCGACGGCGATGGATTGAAGGACGGCGAAGAATCCCTCGCCAACGCGCTCAACCAGGACAGCGACGGCGACGGCCTCTCGGACTTCGCGGAGGTGCGCGGCGTGTTCCCCAGCAATCCCAACCTGGCCGACAGCGACGGCGACGGGATCGACGACCGTGCCGAACAGCGTCTCGGCAGCGACCCGTCTTCGACCAACGCCACCCGCAGCGCCTGGGTGCCGTTCTATCGGACCAACCCGGCGCGCTGGGAATGGAACATCGAGAACGTGCAGCTCGTCTGGGACCACGGCGCGGGCGGACTCGCGCCCAATTCGAACAACGAGGACACGATGCTGCTCTTCGGCGTGCAGAACGGCCTGACCAGCGACTGGCGTTCGCTCGGCATGGCGCTGCGCTATTATCGCGGCTCGGTCAGCTACCTCTTCCACTCGGAACGCACCGGAGCCTTCAGCGACCACAACCGCCCCAACTCCTCCATCTGGCGGACCGAAAGCGGCAACACCATTCCCGACCTGAAGTCCGCGCTCGGCTTCAGCGGCCACGGCTCCACCGACATCTCGGACCGGCTCCAGTTCCGCACCTTCGCCCAGCGCGCCGCCACCTCGAATTCCTGGCGGCTCACCTTCGAGATCCGCAACCTGACCAAGGGCACCGTCGCCTATTCCCGCACCTACACCAACAGCACCGGCGCGGCGACGATCGACAACGGCACCGCCGTCTGGACCGACTACGACAACCGCACCAACCGCATCGAGATCGAGGTCCACCAGGGCGTGAAGTTCTTCGTCTCGCCGACGCCGCTGGAGACGTTGCCCGCCTTCGCCGCCGCCCGGGATTCGGACGACGACGGGATGCCCGATGTCTGGGAAGACCTGCACGGCTTCAACAAGAACTCGGCCGCCGACGCCACGACCAACGCCGATGCGGACACGCTGAACAACCGCGACGAATTCCTCGCCGGCACCGACCCGCGCAATCCCGACACCGACGGCGACGGCATCAACGACGCGGTGGAACTGGCCAATGGCTCCAATCCGTTGCTGGCCTCGCGCCAACCCGATCTGGCCGGAAAACTCTGGCCCAACGGCGAAGACCTCGACGGAGACGGTCTGCCCGACGCTTGGGCCGCCCGTTTCCGCGCCAAAGGGTTGGCCGCGAATCTCGACTCCGACGGCGACGGCCTGACCAACGCCCAGGAAGCGCGCATGGGCACCGATCCGTTCGATCCCGAGTCCGGCGTCTTCCTCGCCATGAACCGCGCGACCAACGACGTCGTGCTCTCCTGGAACGAACAGCCCCAGAAGCGCCAACGCCTCTTCTCCAGCACGTCGCTGACGAACTGGAGCCTCTCGCCGCTCGTGCCTTCGCCCAACGGCGGCTGGAGCCAGGTGCGCCTGACCAACCGTTTCAGCTCGGCCCCGTTCGAGTTCTACCGCGTGGACACCGAGGACAAGGACACCGACGGCGACGGCGTGACCGACTGGACCGAATCCCTCCTCGGCACCGATGCGACCCGCGCCGACAGCAGCCGCCGCGCGACCGCGATGATCGACGCCGAGGGCGACGTGGTCGGCAACGTCTCCGGCGATTTCGCCACGCTGGTGCAGCAGCTCCGTTCGGACACGGCGACCAACGGCGTGACCCGCGCCCAGGCCGCGCGGCTGCTCCAGCAGGCGACCTTCGGTCCGACTTCCTCGGAACTGGACCGCGTGCAATCGCTGGGCCTCGCGGCTTGGATCAACGACCAGATCACGAACCAGCCCGCCACGCTCCACCGCCGCTACATCGAGCAGATCTACGCCGACTTCAACGGGCCGCGGACGGACCTGACCTACTCGTTCAACGACGACAACGACTTCATCAACGGCAACAACGCCACCACGCCCTTCGCCCGCGCGGCCATCGGCGGCCCCGACCAGTTGCGTCAGCGCGTGGCCTTCGCGCTCAGCCAGATCCTCGTCACCTCCCGTCGCGACGCGAACCTGGAGAACCGTCCGCTCGGCATGGCGGACTACTACGACATCTTCGTCCGGCACGCCTTCGGCAACTACGCCGACATCCTGCGCGAGGCGACCTTCCATCCCGTGATGGGCCGCTACCTCAGCAGCGTGGGCAACCAGAAGGCGCGGCCGGAAGTGAGCCAGTTCCCCGACGAGAACTACGCCCGCGAAGTCCAGCAGCTCTTCACCATCGGCCTCTGGGAACTCACCCCCGGCGGCACGCGCCAGCTCGACGACCAAGGCCAGCCGATCCCGACCTACGGCAACCAGGAGATCACCGAGTTCGCCCGCGTCTTCACCGGCTTCTGGTTCGGCGGCCAGGACTGGGGCGACGGCGGCTGGAACGATGCGGACTACACCGTGCCCATGCAGCTATGGGCGGAGAAACACGACTTCGGCGAGAAGCGCCTGCTGCGCGGCTTCGTCATCCCCGCCCGGACGCCATCGGTCGCCAACGCCGTGCGCGACGTGGACGACGCGCTCCGCAGCCTCTTCGAGCATCCGAACACCGGACCGTTCATCGGCCAGCAGTTGATCCAGTTCCTCGTGACCAGCAATCCCACGAGCAACTACGTCGCCCGTGTCGCCGCCGTCTTCGACAATGACGGTTCAGGGAAACGCGGCAACCTCGCGGCCGTGGTGAAGGCGATCCTGCTCGATCCCGAAGCCCGCGATCCGCAGGGCTTCCTCGGGCTGGCGCAGTTCGGCCGGTTGAAGGAACCCGTGCAGCGCACGATGGCGATCAACCGCGTGGGCCGGCTCGACCGCTACACGAACCTCGTCTGGTGGACGTGGGGCGAGTTCAACGACGCCGCGTTCCAGGAACCGACCTACGCGCCGACGGTCTTCAATTTCTTCCGCCCGACCTACCAGCCGCCCGGGCCATTGACCTCGCTGGGCCTGGTCGGACCGGCGTTCCAGATCGTGGACAGCTATTCCAGCATCTCGTTCCCGAACCTGCTCTGGGACGTGGT
>CBFGQE010000042.1:0-12285 GCA_965650815.1 uncultured bacterium | reverse complement strand
AGGCGTTGCCGAAATACTCGGTGAAATAGGGTTTCATCGCGTCGAACACCTCCGGAAGGACCGGCGTGCTGGACTGATGGTCGAGAAAGACGTGGCGCATAAAAGTCGTTAGAAAATGGGCTCGAGGCTGACTTCGCCTCCAGCCAGAACAGTCATAACCCCGGTGCGTTCGTCGCTTCCGAAGTGATTGCGGGCGATGGCCTGAGGGTCCTCAGCCATTCGCGAGTTTGCAGGACCATGCCACCCAAAGCTCCGTGGCCTCCAAGTTTTCCATACTTGGCTTCAACCGCCACGGCGCATCCCACCGCTAATAGATCCAGCGCCGTCTCGCTGGCCTTAGCGTTCCCCGTTTGGAGGAGAAACTTTTCAAGCCGATCCAAAGCGGCGGTTTCCAACTCGGTTATGCCCTCGGATTGGCGGAGTTCGCGCACTTTTTCCAAAGCGGCCGGTGATCCGGACTTCTCCTGAAGCATCAAGACATCGACATGCCAGCCGATCGCTCGGGATTCCAAGACCCGATCTACCTCGGCTCCGATTTCTTTGGCCTTGGAAAAGTCGTTGGTGCGGAAGGAATCGATCAGTGTCGCAGCTTGGCCAAGAATATCCTTTGCGATCAGGTAGCCTTCGCCGGTGTCTTTGGCGACTTGCTTCGTCCGCTCGCATCCAGCTGTGAAAACCAGACTGGATACGAGCAAGACCAAACCTGTGAACAATCGAAAGCGCTGGAGGAATCGGCTCAAGCAACAGCAGCTTCTGTCTTTTGAACCTTCGCCGCCAGTTCCGGGTGCTTCTTCACGTAGTCTTCCAGCGCGGCCTTGAGGGCTTCTTCAGCCAAGACGGAGCAATGGATCTTCACCGGGGGCAGGCCGCCGAGGGCGTCCACGACCTCTTGGTTCGAGAAGTTCATGGCCTCGTCGATGGTGCGGCCCTTGATCAGTTCGGTGGCCATGCTGGAACTGGCGATGGCGGAGCCGCAGCCGAAGGTCTTGAAGCGGGCGTCCTCGATCTTCCCGTCCTTGATCTTGAGGGAGATCTTCATGATGTCGCCGCAGGCGGCCGCGCCCACTTCGCCCACACCGTCGGCGTCCTTGATGTCGCCCATGTTCCGGGGGTTCATGAAGTGCTCCATGACCGTGTCGTTGTAGAGGGTGTAGGTATCGCTCATAAAATCGTTTTCAGTGAATGGGTTGCGGGGACTTGGAAAGCTGGATCAGCCGCTCGGGCACGGGCTTGCCGGGTTGGTGTTTGGGACCGGTCAGACCCTGCTGGGCCTGATGCTCGGTGAAGGGAACATGCTTCCGGGCCAACTGGGCCACGGTCGTGCGGGCGAAGACTTCCTTTACCTTGTCCTGCGCCTCGCTGAAGAGCCCACAGAGCGCGCAACCGCCCATGTGGGTGCAGTCGGGCTTGTCCTCTTGGCAGCGCTGGAAGGCGATCTTGCCCTCGATGGCCTCGATGACCTCCAGCACGGTGATCTCTTCCGGCGAACGCAGCAGGCAGAAGCCGCCTTTGGAGCCCCGCGCCGAGCGGACCAGCCCGGCCTTGGTCAAATTCTGGAAAATCTTCCCGAGAAAGCTGACCGGGATTTCCTCTTCGGAAGCAACGACATCCAGCATGACCACCTCGCCCAAGGGACGACGGGCCAGAGCCATGAGGCCCAGCATCCCGTATTCGCCTGCGCGCGTGATTTGCATGGTGTTTTGGTCGCTATCGGACAAAGCGGACTGACTTTGTCTGGAATGAGCTTAACGACGGAGTTGGTCGTGTCAATTGGCCAGCCGAATTCGCCCTTCAACAGAGCGACAATTGCTCCGCCTTCAACGGTGCGAAGCTGCGGCGATGGATCGGGGTCGGGCCGAGACGCTTCAGTGCGTCCAGATGCGCGGGTGTGGGATACCCCTTATGAATGGCGAAGCCGTAGCCGGGAAACTCCGCGTCGTAGCGGACCATCAACCGATCCCGCGTGACCTTGGCCAAGATGCTCGCGGCGGCGATGGAGTAGGAGCGGGCATCGCCTTTGACCAAGGGCGTCTGGGGAAACCGCAGCGACTTCACCTTCAGCCCGTCCACCAGCACATGGATTGGCGCGGGTTGCAGGCGGGCCAAGGCTTCGTTCATGGCCCAATGCGTGGCCTGGAGGATGTTCAACTGGTCGATCCGCGCCGCATCGGCTTCAGCGAGGGCAAATCGGATTTCCGGGCAAGCGGTCAGTTCGGCGAAGAGCTCTTCCCTCACCCGTTCGGAAAGCTGCTTGGAGTCGTTCACCCTGCGCAGGTTCTCGGGAAATTCGCTCCGCACCCAGCCTTCGGGGAAAACGACCGCCGCCGCGACCACAGGACCGGCCAAGGGACCGCGTCCCGCTTCGTCCACTCCAGCAATCGGCCAGGTTCCAGCGGCGAGCAGTTCCCGCTCGTGGAGCCAACGATCCGCTGCCGACACCTTGGGCATGGTTCAGCGCTGGGCCTCCGCCCGCAGGCGCCATTGCTGGCGGTCGCCGAGGGAGACGGTGCCTTCCAGCACGGTGGGGAGAGAGTTCGTCGATTCGGAGCGGCCGCTGAACCGGACTGACAAACCGCTGGTGCGATTCGTCCCGGCCACGGCAAATGCACCGCCCGACGGGGATAGGTCACCCAGATAGATGGAGCCGTCCGTTTCCTCGATCCGCAGACGGTTGCCCAACAGGGAAACACGGAAGCTCGTCAGCACCGGCGGCAGCGCGGGCGACTGGAGATTGCGCCGCAAGCCGTCGGGCACTTCCACTCGGCGGAACGCGACGCCCGCCAGCTGTTCCGTCGCGCTAGTCGCCGGTTCGTTGAGCACTGCGGCTTTGGCCCGGCCCTCCGGCAAGATCGCCGTCGGCACGGGGCTCGCCGCTGGCTTGGGAGCCGAAGCGGCCGATGGAGGATCAACCCGCGCTTCGCGGGTGCGCATGGCCAGCTCCGGCGCAGGCTCGCTGGAATCCGTCAACGATCGTTGTGGAGCTGAAGCCGCTTCGGGCGACGTGCTTGCGATGGTCGGACTCGACAGTGCGCTCTGTGGCTCCGGCACGACCTCGAACAAGCCGCCGATGCGCAAGTTGGACACGGTCCCCTCGAATATCTTGGGCTGCGCGGCCATTTCCATCTTCGGAGCGGGTTCGAACTGCTGGAAAACCACCACGCCCAAACCCAACAAAGCGACGAAGCCGAACGCCCCGGCCAATCGCGTCCACAGTAGGAACCATGCGGAACGCACAGGCTTTTCCGGCGCGCTCTCGGCCGGGCCATG
Source organism: uncultured bacterium (assembly GCA_965650815.1). GTDB lineage: Bacteria > Verrucomicrobiota > Verrucomicrobiia > Limisphaerales > CANJSG01 > CANJSG01. Next base: position 9,018 of record CBFGQE010000042.1, on the reverse strand, counting down.
CACGCGCTTCGCTTCGCCCAGCAGCAAGGTGCGCGTGGCCGGATGCAGCGTGAAGTCGCCGCCTTCGGCCCGGCGCTTCTGAGCGTGGGCTTCCAGCAGGTCTTCGATCGGTTGTTTCGGTTCTTCAGGCATCGGATCCGCCCCGGGTCAGACGGGATTCGTGGGAGAGTTCTTCCGGGAAAACAGCCGCCGGGCGACGTCCTCCAGCCGGTCCAGACATTTGCTCAGGCGGGAACTGACCGTCTTCACATTCAGGCCCAGTTCGGTGGAAATCTCGTCGTAGCTGCGGTCGCCGAAGTAGCGCAGTTCGATCACCTCGCGGCACGGCGCTTCCATCAGCGCCAGCGCGTCGGACACCAGCTTGGCCGTCTCCGAGTTTTGCAGGATCACATCCGGCGAAGGCAACGGCGCGGCCGGATCGGGCGAAAGCCCCGTCTCGGGATCTTCCGCGTCGAGCGAAAGCGCGAGTTGACCGCCGCCGCGTTTGGCCGCGTGGCGCTTCTCCAGGAAATCGCGCGCCTTGTTCCCCGCGATGCGGAAGATCCAGGTCTGGAGTTGGCTGTTCCCCTGGAAGGTGCCGAGGTGCTGCACCACTGAAAGGAAGGTCTCCTGCGCGATCTCCTCCGCGTCTTCGCGCGAGAAGTCGCCGGAAATCTGGAAGACGAACCGGGCCGTGGCCGGATAGTGCTCGGCGAACAATTCGTCCCAAGCCGCCGCCTCGCCTCGCAGGCAGCGGGCGATGAGCGGGCGTTCGGTTTCGGTCGGCACGCGGTCGGTTTAAGACACCGGGGCGTGTTTGGCGAGAAACTGGTTTCGGCGCCACGAAAACTCTTCGACCGAAGTTCGGTCTTCGCGGTCGGCAGGCCATGTCCCGGCTCCGGCCAACCCGCATCGTCGCAGAGCCGGGCCATGGCGCGATCCAGACATCGCCGCAGGGGACCGGTTCATGGATCGGACTGATCCACCCGCAGGCGCAGGAAAAGCGTGTCGCCGGATGGCAGGTTGGTTCGGACCACTGTCTCGGGGCCGGCGGCACCGTGGATGGGGGAAGACCAGACCGACCAGTTCGTGGAGGAGAGGTCGCTGCTGCTTTCCAAGTGGTAGAGGGCCCCCGGATCCGACTGGAACGAAACCAGGACCTCATCCCCGCTTCTGCGAATCTCACGAAAGCGAGGCAGGGAACCGGGATCGGCGGGATTGGCCGCCGGAACGCCGCCTGTTCGAATGAAAACCACCTGATCCCGGCTGCGGAACGCGAACCGATCGGCACCGCAATGGAGCAGGTCCGCGATGTGAGGCGAAGGGAGCCTCAACTCGTGTTCGGAACGCAGCTGCCGATCAGCCACGGAGTAGACCAGCAGGCGGGCACGCAGCTCATCGGCGGGACCAACAATCAAAAAGGCCGCCCGATCGGCCTCCGGGAGCAGCGCCATGCCGACCCCCAGGTGGGGAAGCGGGAACTTGGGTTCGGCGCCCCAGGTGGACGTCTCCATGATGTCTCCATTGGAAAAGAACAGCCGACCGTCGAAGTAGGCTGTTTCCTCGCTTTGTTCGTCGAACCGGTCCGGAAGGGTCTGCCCCTCCGCAGTCAATCCCGAGTCGGAGACGCGGAACCGCACCACATCGCCCGTGAAGCCGCCTCCGGGGTTGGGCCCATAGGAGTAGAGCGTTTCGCCCGACGGGCTCGGCTCCAAGTCCCGGGCCTGCAGGCCGGAGATTGAAAGGCTGCGGGGGACTCCGTCGTCATACACGACCGTTTCCCAGCCGGCTGCGGTCCGGTAGTTCACCACGATGGCCCCCGGATCGCCGGGAAGCACGGCCATCGCCGAAATCGATTGGGAAAACGGCAGGTCGAACCGCAGATCCGTGGACAGGGTCGTCAGGTCGATTCTTCGCACCGACCCACCGGACAACGAAGCCACGTGGAGATGGCGGCCGTCATCGGAGACCCTCATCAGGCCCGGCACCTCCGCCACATCGACCACGGCGGTCTGCGAAGCGGTGCCAGGATCGATGAAGACGATCCTGCCGCCATGGCCGGCGATCGCCTGACCCGCCACGACCCGGCGGCGCAACCGGTCGTAGGCAAGGCAGGTCGTGGGCCAGTCGCGAACGAGCACGCTCCCCGCTCGCTGGAAGTAGAGGGCATCGACGGAGGCATCGGCCCGGTTGTCGGACGGGTTTGGATCCGGCTGCACCGACGAGACGCTGGCGAAGGCGGAGAAGGTGGCGGTGTTGGTGATCCCGACGGCCAGTTCGACCCTGCGCGCGCCTCCGGCCGGAAGATCTCCGAGATCCGACAAGAAGCCCCCTGCAGCCAGGCTGCCCTTGGTGGGCTCCGGAACGAGCGCGGCGGATGTAACGGACACCGGAGGGCGTATCGCCAGGACCACGTTCGAAGCGGAGGCCGGACCTTGATTGGTCACCGTGAAGACGAAGCGCAACGTCTCGAACGCTCCGTGAAAATCCTGGTAGGCGGCCAGTCGGACGCCGACATCGGCCTGCGCCAGCGGAGCCACCCCCGCAGCGGGACTGGTGACGATGAAGACCTGGTTGCTGGTGGTCCGGAACGCCAGCCGGTCCGGACCGCACAGGATGAGCGTCTCCGGCTGCCCCTCCACTCCGTGGACCGGGGCTTCGGCCACGACCCGCAGGCTGGCGGTGTCCACGACCGTCAGACTCACCGGACCGCCCCCCGACGACCCAAGGTAGAACGCCCGCCCCGTGCCACGGTCCAAGACATGCAGACCCGAGGCCGGCAGAGCCCCGATGGCGAGCGGAAGAAAGGGGTCCACCACTTCGCCCGATTCGCCGTAGAGGCGGCCATTGTTTTGCAGCACGCGGCCCGGATGGCTGGTGAAGCCCGCGACCCGCTCGGAGAGGGCGATGCCGCCCGGAGCGAGCACCATGCGGGAAAAACCCGGGCCGAAGGCGTCCTTCGGGTTGCCTCCAAAGAGCACCTGGCCGTCGTCCGAGAAGCTCAGTCCGACCACGGGACCGCCGGAGCCGGAGAGTTGGATCCCGTCCCGGTAGAGAAGGACCGATCCCGCCGGCGGCGAGCCGCTGAACAAGCCACCCACGGCCAAGGCGAAGACTTCTGGATCGGTCGGACTCGCCCGCATCTCGATGGGGTAGAGGACGCCCGAAGCGTCGAAGGGGTGGTCCTGGTCCGCTGCTCCGGTTTCGAGATCGAATCGCTTGGTGCCCGCTGTGCCCTTCAAGGCCACGCGCAGATGCCTGCCGTCGGGCGACACCGCGATCCGCTCCGGCTGCGATCCCACGGGGAAGCGGTCCAGCAGGTTTCCGGTCGAGGGCGAGATCGCCGCGACGGCGTTTCCGCCGAGCCCGCTTTCCGTGGGAATCGACGCGTAGATCCGGTGTCTAACGGGATCGAAGGCCAGGTCCGTGGTCGCCAGCCGGAGCCGGATGGAGGCCGGAGCCGAACCGGGAGGAACGACGTTCACCACAGACCAACATGCGTTGTCGGCCCACTTGGCGTCGTTGGCCACATGGCGCACCCACGCCTTCGACATCAAGGATCCGGGCTCGGCCGGCTCGGTCGTCACCACCGCTGAAACGGCGGTTCCCGGTTCCAGCCGGTCCACCGTCCACGTCACGCCATCGGCGGTGATGGTCGCGGATCCGGCCGTGGTTGAAACGACCGTGCCGCTCACGGTCCCAACAAACGCCTGGGTGACCACGAGGCCGTGGGCGATGGAGGTTCCGGCGTTGGTGAGGGACAGGGCGAAGGAGACGGGAACGTTCGCGGAAGCGGTCTCCGCCGAAGCCAGTTGATCGAGACGCACATCCGTCTCCGGCCCTCGCGGCAAAACGTTTCCTCCCACAAACAGCAGCTGCCCTGCGGAGGTGCAGACCGCCAGGCCCTCTGCGCCCCAGCGCACCAGCCGCAGCGGAGTGCCCACCAGGCCCGGCACCCGGAGCGCACCGATCTCGATCGACTGGCCGGCATCGTAGATCCGGAGGGTCCACACGACGGGCTCCCCAAACGCCCCCGGGTCCTGCGTCAACCGGAAGACCCGGCCGGATGCGGGGTCCGCCTCCACCAGCGAATTCGCCTGGGGGCCGGGGGCAACCGCGATCACCCGCCTCGTTGCGGGATCCCATTCCATGCCGCGTTGGAAGTAGAGCCGTCCGCCCGCGGACTTGAGTTCCGCGGTGCTGGAGGGGCTAGCCGGCAGCTGCTCGCCGCGAACCAGCCCATCGGCCTGGGAGACGATCCGATAGAATCCACTGGCTCCGGCGAAGAGTTCCCCGGTGGTGTCGAGATACGCCAGGGCGGCCATGCCGGTCACTTCCCTGGGCGCCTTCACGCCGTGGTTGTAGCGGGCGATTCGCTTGTCGGAATCGAGGACCACGATTTCGGAGGCGTTGGTCGGATTCACCCGCATCTCCGCCACCGGCTTCCCGCTTTGGACCTTGAACGCCTCCGCAGTGGTCCGCGTGGCCACGTCGAACCGTCGGATGCTGCCGATCCCGTCCAACGCCACGAAGAGGGTTCCGCCGTCGGAGGAAGCCGCCAGCCGCTTTGGATCCTGTCCGACAGGAAACGGACCACCGACCTCGCGGGTCGCCGGATCCAACCAGAACAAGGAGTTGGCGAAACGGCCGGAATCGGCGGGCACGCTTGCGTAGAGCCTTCCGCTCGCGGGATCGGAGGCGATGTCCGCGACCCGCAGAAGGGAATCGGCGCTGGACCCGGCATCGCCTCCGCCGACCCAGGTCAACCACCCGACGCGGTTGTTCGCGTTGGTCCGGTCCAGGGTCGTCGCCTCGACACGGGACGCGAAGCCGAACAGGCCGTTCGTGGTCGCGGCGACGGTGAACGACACTTCAACCGAGTTTCCGGGAGCCAAGTCTCCCAAGGCGCAGCGAACCAATCCCGGTTCATTTGTCCAGGAGCCCTGGCTCGGGGCCGCTCCCACGAGGGAGAATGGAGCCGGGATCTCCGAGGTCAGCACCACGTCCAGAGCCGTCCCCGGGCCGGTGTTGGTGACGCTCAGGGTAAAGGCGAAGTCGTCCCCGGCCGTCGCCGAACCGTCCTTGGCGACCACCGACAAAGCGAGGTCCGCCGCCTCGCTGGTGGGAACGAGCGAGGTCCGGAGAAGAAACAGCTGGTCGCCGGACGTCCGAAAGGCGAGCCCGTCCGCCCCCCAGCGAACCAAACTGCCCGGCACGCCCGTCGCTCCCGGCAGGGCCACGCTTCCCAGGTTCAACAGGGAGCCCGCTTCGATCGCGGTGATCATCCAGTGGGTCCCGGGCCGATGGAGGTAGAAGAGCCGGCGCGTTCCAGGATCGAACACGATGGAAGTGGCGTTGGTCATTCCGGGGACTTTTCCAAAGTGGGACCGGGCGACCGGGTCCGCCACGTTGCCCGTCGTGCCATAGGCGAGCCCTTCCGCCATCACGAGGACATTGGAGGTCGAGCTTCCCATCAAGGCGGCGTCGGAATCGAGGTGGACCACCCCGTTCTCGTTGATCGAAAACCGCGAAAAGCCCGTCGGGCCCAGGTTGTGCGCGTAGAGGACCGAACTGTCCCCGCCGAACACGAGACTGTCGCCATAGGAGTAGGCGTTCTCCGGGCGGCCGGTCGTCGGCCGCGCCACTCCGTCGTCATACACGGACATGGCTTCAAACGACAGCGACGATCCCGGAGCGGTCCCGGTTTGCCGCAGCCGGGATACGGCCACCGCGTTCGGGTTGCCGGGAAGCACCACCATGTCTTCGACCGACAAGGGCCTGGCCGGGACACCGCCGTCTCCAAGCGGAAACGCGAGCTCCGGCGTCCCGCTGGCGACATCCACCCGCCGGATCCACCGGTTGGTGTTGATGGCCACGTAGAGGAGACGGCTGTCCTCCGACAACGCCATCTTCCCCGGCCCTTGGCCCGCGTCGATCATGCCATCCTGGAGCCCTCGGGCCGGATCCAAGCGCAGCAGCCGATCTCCCCTTCCTCCCGCTCGGCCAGGCACGCTGGCGATCAAGCGGCCCAATCCCGGCACGGAGACCAAATCTGTCGTGGGCAGCCGGAATTCGCTGATCCCTCCCGGCGGCGGCTCGGCGCGGATGAAGACCTCGGGCATGGCCACGTTGTTGTGATAATCGGGGTCGAACTCGTCGCCCACCGCGAAGACATGGTTCGAGTTCCAGCCCCCGAACGGGACCGCGAACGTCGTCCGCACGGCCCTGCTTTCTCCGGCACCCAATCCCCCGAGCCGCACGACGATCCGTCCGTTCTCGTTCGTCCAGTTCCCTTCGTCTTCGGCGATGGAGACCAATGTCCCGTGGACCGGAACCATGCCGGTCAAAACGATGTTCCTCGCCGCGTCGGGGCCCCGGTTGCTGACCGTGACCGACACCTCGAAGGGCTCGCCGGCATCGACGGCCGGCACCCAGCTTTGGCTAACGACCAGATCGGCCCGATCAGCCCCCGGAAACAGCAGGGGCGAGTTGACGATGTGGACCTTTCCGTCGCGCGTGGGGTAGGCCAGTCCGTGGGGGCCGCAGCGCACGAGCGTCTTGAACGCGGACGCCTCGGAGAGCGCCACCCCCGACAGCGGGATGCCCGTCCCGATGTCGAACGGTTGGACCCGAAGGCCCGAAGGGTCGAAGGCGAGTGCGAACACCCGGCCGCTTGCAGGGTCCGGAGCCACCAGTCCACCCTCGATCGGCAGCCGGGCTCTCACCGTCTTGGTGGCCGGATCCAACACGATCCCCTGCGAGCCGAAAACCAGCCCTCCGCCGAAGAAGATGTCATGCCGCAACCCTTCCAACAGCCCGGTGCTCTCGTCGATGATGGTCGCCCCGGAGGCGTTGACCGCCATCCGGACAAACTCACCGGAAGCGTCCCTCGAATTGTATCCGTAGAGGGTTTCGCCGTCCGCCCCGAAGGCGATCCTGCCCACCTTCGAGGGAGAGCCGGGTGTGCTGATGGCGCGGGGAACACCGTGGTCATAGACGGCGACTCCTCGGAGAGCGGAATCCTCGGTTCTGGCGATTGCCACACTGGTGGGAGATCCCGGCACCACCGCCATGTCGCTCACGCGCAGAGCGCGGTTGAACGGGGTGCTCAGCCCCAGCGAAAAGCTGGGGCCGACCGTCCCGGAGGCGATGTCGTAGCGGGACACGGTCGTGGCGTTGCTCACCGCCACGTAGAGGAACTGGCCGTCGGTGGATCGCGCCAACTTGCCGCTCTGGAAGCTCACCAACACCTCGTGCTTCTCGATTCTTCCCACTCGCACCGAACCGACCACCGTGCCCGAGGCCGGATCGATCGCGACAATGCTGTTCGAAAGGAAGCCTCCTGCCTCCGACACGCTCGCAAAGAGGCGGTCGGTCCCGGGATCGTAGACCAGGTCCTCGGCCGCCACCTCGACCGAACGAATCGTGGCGGCGCCCAGAGCGGAGACGCCCAGCAATCCGGCCGCGCACAGGGCCAAGCCGACAAACAGAGGACTCGGAAGCTTCATGGTTGGTTTTCTCTCCGGAAGAATGGTGGTTTGAACGGGTCTAACCCTCGCTTGGGACGCAGGGTTAGTGCCGGTTGATGGGCCGGAAGGCAAACGAGAAAACTGCGGCCGGCGGTTGGCCCCCCTTGCGATCCCGTTTGTAACCAACCCGCCATCCGCTAGCGTCCTTCCCACCATGAAGCTCCTGATCACCCTGCTCGCGATCGGCTCGGCCATCCGCACCTTCGCCGGCGTCGCCGACAAGACGCTCGACTTCTACTGGATCGATTCCGAGGGCGGCGGCTCCACGCTCGTCGTCACCCCGGCGGGCGAGTCGATTCTCTTCGATGCCGGCAATCCCGGCGGGCGCGATCCCCAGCGCATCCACAAGGTCGCCACCGAAGTCGCCGGGCTGAAGCGCATCGACCATCTGATCACCACCCATTTCCACATCGACCATTTCGGCGGCGCGCCGGAACTGGCCTCGCTCATGCCGATCGGCGACGTGTGGAGCAACGGCGTGCCGGAGACCAATCCCGACAACCGGCCAAACGACACCCGCTGGCCGCTCCTCATCAAGCCCTACAACGAAATGGCCGCCGGCCCCCGCCACACGCTCAAGCCGGGCGACACCCTTCCGCTCAAAGGGGCCGACGGCGCGGCGGCGCTCCGGCTGAACTTCATCGGCGGCAAACAGAAGTTCATCGACGCTCCCGCCGGAGCGACGGCGACGGATTGTGCCGGCGTGGCCGACAAGGCGAAGGATCTTTCCGACAACGCCAACAGCACCGTGTTCGTCCTGGAATTCGGCGGCTTCCGCTACTTCAACGGCGGCGACCTCTCGTGGAACGTGGAGAAAGAGCTCGTCTGCCCCACGAACCGCGTCGGCACCGTCGATGTCTATCAGGTCAACCACCACGGGCTCGACGTCAGCAACCATCCGCTGCTCGTCCGCGCGCTCCAGCCGCGCGTCGCCGTGATGAACAACGGCCCGCGCAAGGGCACGATGCCCGAAGTGATGCGGACCTTGGCCTCCGTTGCGTCGATCCAGGCGCTCTACCAGGTCCATAAGAACGTCCGCACCGGCGAAGGCGAGACGAACACTCCCGACGACTTCATCGCGAACAAGGACGAGAAGTGCGCGGCCCACTTCATCAAGCTCTCCGTCGCGCCCGACGGGAAAAGCTACACCGTCACCATCCCGGCCCACGGACACAGCCGCACCTATCCGACCGTGAGCCGATGAACACTGTGATCGCCAACGGCGAAGCGGTTCCCGCCGCCACGCCCTGCACCTTGGAAGCCTTTCTCGTCGCCCGCGACCTGCTGCCGCGCAGCGTCGTCGTGGAGCACAATGGCGAAGCCGTCGCGCCGTCGGAGTTCTCGCGCCGGTTGGTCCAGAACGGCGACCGCCTGGAGATCGTCCGGATCGTCGCGGGTGGTTGAGCCGCGCATGGCGCCGGACGCGGCTGAGAGCGCCGAAACAAAAACGCCCCGGATTGCTCCGGGGCGTGATTCAGAAAGGCCGAACGGGCTGCGCTCAGTTCTTGGG
>CBFGQE010000041.1:0-12324 GCA_965650815.1 uncultured bacterium | reverse complement strand
GGCTACAACGCGGTCCATGCGCGTCCCTTCCCGTTTCCTGCTCGGCGGTTTCCTGGCGTCGTTCGTGGCTTCCCTCTCCGCCGCGTCGTTCGACGAGGCCAAGCTGGCGGAGATCCCCAAGGCCATGCAGCGCTTCGTGGACGACCAGACCATCGCCGGAGCCGTGACCGTGGTGGCGACCAGCGGCGCGGTGGTGCGGACGGACGCGGTCGGTTTCGCCAGCCTTTCCGGCCGCGCCCCGATGAAGGGCGACGAGCTCTTCTGGATCGCCTCGATGACCAAGCCGATGGTCGGCGTCTCCGTCCTGCTGCTCCAGGACGAGGGCAAGCTCTCGATCGACGATCCAGTGGAGAAGTGGCTTCCGGCCTTCCGGGACCAATGGATGGTCACGGAGCAATCCGAGGATCGCCGGGTGCTGGGCCGCCCGTCGCGCGCCATCACGATCCGCGATTTGCTGACGCACACCTCCGGCCTCGGGGACATTCCCGCGCCCAAGCCCGACACCACGCTCGCGGAGCTGGCGATGGCCTACGCGCGGGAGCCGCTGCAATTCGAGCCCGGCTCGCGCTGGGCCTATTGCAACTCCGGCATCAACGTCCTCGGCCGCATCGTGGAAGTGGCTTCCGGCCGGCCGTTCGCCACATTCCTCGAAGCCCGGCTCATCCGGCCGCTGGGCATGAACGACACGACTTTTTGGCCGGCGGCGCGCCAGTTGCCGCGCGTCGCGCGCTCCTACCAACCGGCCGAAGACGGGCGGCTGGAGGAGACGGGGATCTTCTTCATCCAGGGCGAGCTTTCCGACCGCCAGCGCACGGCGTATCCGGCCGGGGGCCTGTTCTCCACCGGGGCGGACATGGCGAAGTTCTACGGCATGATGCTCCAGGGGGGCGTGTGGAACGGGCGCCGCCTGCTCAGTCCCGAGGCGGCGGCGATGATGACCCGCACGCAGACGGGCGAGATCCAGACGGGCTTTGTGGACGGGATGAGCTGGGGGCTGGGCTTCCAGGTGGTGAAGGAACCGCAGGGCGTGGTCTCGATGCTCTCGCCCGGCAGCTTCGGCCACGGCGGCGCCTACGGCACCCAGAGCTGGGCCGATCCGAACACGGGCGTGATCTACATCCTGATGATCCAGCGCGCGAAGCTCGGCAACGGCGACGCCTCGCCCATCCGCGAGGCGTTCCAGAAGGCGGTCGCCGCCGCGATCGCGACAACGCCAGCGGCGGCGTCCGAGGCTCCGGCTACTTCTTCGCCGCGGCGTTGATGGAGGTCAGCAGCTCCTTCATGGTCTGTCCGGGCTCGACCTTCTTCTCGAAGAGGATTTCGCGGATGCCGACCGGCTTCCCGTAGTAGGTCTCGTTCGCGCCGTCGTCGGCCGCGAGCGAACCGCCCTTGACCGCCGCGCCGCCGTAGAGGCCGCGCCGGTCGGAATAGACCAGCACCGAGTGTTCGTTGGAGAAGGGGTCGGAGGAGACGACGCCCTCGGCCGTGCCGCTGTCCGTGCCGGCGGTCCCCTGGGCGCTGCCGCCGAAGTCGATCTTGGGATTGCAGAGGCTCTGGGTGACGTTCGTGTTCATCAGCAGGATCACCACGAAGGACTGCTGGCCGCCGATCTGCACGCCCAGGCTGGCCTCGTTCGCCGTCATCAAGGCGCCCGCGCTCCACTTGTCCCCCTTGCCCTGGCGCACGAAGGAGACGCCCGTGCCGCCCTCGTAGGCGAAGATGAAGCCGCCCTTGGTCCGGTCGAGCAGCACGATGCCCTGCGCCTTGGCCAGCGTCTCGGCGGGAATGGCCTTCTCCGGCTGGCGCTGGAGCTCGTCGAACTTGGCCTTGAGCTTGCGGAGCCGGTTGTCGAGCTCGTGCTTCTCCACGGCGAACGCGGAGGTGGCGACGGCGACGAGCGCGAGACTGAGGAACAGCTTCTTCATGGAGGCGACTATCCGACGGACTTCTCCGCGGCGCAACGGGGTGCTCGGCTACCGCGGCATGCGCCACACCGCCGAATCGAAGGTCCAACCCGGCAGCGTATGGATCGACGCCCCGTCCACATCCGCCATCCGGGCTCTTCTTCCGCCCCGCCTTGTTTCCGAATCGTCACCGGACCGTGTTCGGATGGTGACAGGTGTTCCCAAGATTCGGGCCGCTTTCCGGTCCGGTCCCCGCGTCCGGGAGGCGCAGCTTTCCAGCCATTCTTATGAAACCGACAAAACTCCTGAACACCCTCGCGGTCGGCGCGGCGCTCCTCGCCGGCCCGCTCCGCGCCGACGTGGTCAACGTGACGTCCGACCTCCTGCCGGACACGACGACGACGTGGTATGCGACGAACGAATACGTGCTGCAGTCCGTGATCTACGTGCGGACGAACGCGACGCTGGTGATCGAGCCCGGCACGGTGGTGAAGGGATCGACGAACACGACGACGCTGTTCGGCCGCGACGGCATCCCGAACTTGGTTTCGGCGCTGTGGGTGGCGCGTGGCGGGAAGCTGTATGCGACGGGGACGGTGGAGAAGCCGATCATCTTCACGATGGAAGGCGACGACGTGAACGACCCGGACGACGTTCCGCCGACGGTGACGGGCAAATGGGGCGGGATCGTGCTGATGGGCAACGCGACGATCAACTCTGCGTTCTACAACGCGGGCAACGTGGCCAACCCGGTGTTCGACGTGTATGAAGGCGTGCTGACCTCGCCCGCGCCGCAGCCCGAACACATGTTCGGCGGCACCGACGACGAAGACAGCTCGGGCATCCTCCGCTACGTCTCCATTCGCCATACGGGCAACCAGTTCGCGCCGGACAAGGAGCTGAACTCATTGACGATGGCGGGCGTGGGCCGGGGCACCTTGATCGAATACGTCGAGAGCTATGCGAGCTCGGACGACGCGTTCGAGTGGTTCGGCGGGTCGGTGAACACGAAGTATCTGGTGGCGGCGTTCTGCGAGGACGACGACTTCGACACGGACCAGGGCTACCACGGAACGAACCAGTTCTGGTTCGGGATCAAGCCGACATGGAACGGGAGCTCGGACAGCCGTGGAATGGAGACGGACGGCGACACGAGCCAGACGATCCTCGGAGACCGGCAGCCGTTCAGCCGCTGGGCGGTGTTCAACGCGACGCTGGTGGGACGCGGGCAGACGAACCTGCTCTTCGGCGGCGGCTCGGGCTGGAACGCGCGCGATGAGGCGGCTCCCAACCTGATCAACAGCGTGGTGACGCACTTCAACAAGGGGATCCTGTTGGACAACGACGGGCAGTATCACTGGACGAACACGACGGTGCTGGCCAGCGCGCGGAACAACGTGTGGGACGTGTTGACCAACTCGGCGAACGGGAACGGGACGTTCCTGTTCACGGAAGTCGGCTTCAGCAACACGGTGGGCTCGGCCGGGCTCGGCGCGATCAGCTACACGAACGACGTGGCGCTGCTTGATCCCCGCCCGCAGACCGGCAGCCCCGCACTGGGCGGGGCCCTGGTGGGCGCGCCGGTGCCGGTGGGCTATCGCGGCGCGTTCTTCGGCGCGGCGGACGCGTGGGCGGACGACTGGACCGCTCTCTCCTCCCTCGGCTACCTCAAGCCGGCGGCTCAGCCCCCGAGCGGAGCGAACATCGTCAACGTGACGGAGGACATCGAGAGCGGCACGACGGCGACCTGGTATGCGACCAACGAGTATGTCCTCCAGACCATCGTCTATGTGAAGACCAACGCCTCGCTGGTGATCGAGCCCGGCACGGTGATCAAGGGCGGGACGAACGCCTCGGTGCTCACCTCGCGGCCCGGCATCCCGAACTTGGTTTCGGCGCTGTGGGTGGCGCGTGGCGGGAAGCTGTATGCGACGGGGACGGTGGAGAAGCCGATCATCTTCACGATGGAAGGCGACGACGTGAACGACCCGGACGACGTTCCGCCGACGGTGACGGGCAAATGGGGCGGGATCGTGCTGATGGGCAACGCGACGATCAACTCTGCGTTCTACAACGCGGGCAACGTGGCCAACCCGGTGTTCGACGTGTATGAAGGCGTGCTGACCTCGCCCGCGCCGCAGCCCGAACACATGTTCGGCGGCACCGACGACGAAGACAGCTCGGGCATCCTCCGCTACGTCTCCATTCGCCATACGGGCAACCAGTTCGCGCCGGACAAGGAGCTGAACTCATTGACGATGGCGGGCGTGGGCCGGGGCACCTTGATCGAATACGTCGAGAGCTATGCGAGCTCGGACGACGCGTTCGAGTGGTTCGGCGGGTCGGTGAACACGAAGTATCTGGTGGCGGCGTTCTGCGAGGACGACGACTTCGACACGGACCAGGGCTACCACGGAACGAACCAGTTCTGGTTCGGGATCAAGCCGACATGGAACGGGAGCTCGGACAGCCGTGGAATGGAGACGGACGGCGACACGAGCCAGACGATCCTCGGAGACCGGCAGCCGTTCAGCCGCTGGGCGGTGTTCAACGCGACGCTGGTGGGACGCGGGCAGACGAACCTGCTCTTCGGCGGCGGCTCGGGCTGGAACGCGCGCGATGAGGCGGCTCCCAACCTGATCAACAGCGTGGTGACGCACTTCAACAAGGGGATCCTGTTGGACAACGACGGGCAGTATCACTGGACGAACACGACGGTGCTGGCCAGCGCGCGGAACAACGTGTGGGACGTGTTGACCAACTCGGCGAACGGGAACGGGACGTTCCTGTTCACGGAAGTCGGCTTCAGCAACACGGTGGGCTCGGCCGGGCTCGGCGCGATCAGCTACACGAACGACGTGGCGCTGCTTGATCCCCGCCCGCAGACCGGCAGCGTGGCTTTGATGGGTGCGTTGACCGGAGCCCCGGTGGCGACCAGCTATCGCGGTGCATTCTCCGGATCGGGTGATGCCTGGGCCGACCAGTGGACCGCCCTCTCCTCCCTCGGCTACCTCAAGCCGGCCGCCGTCATCGTGGCTCCGCCGAGTCTCGGCATCGCCATCAACGGCGGCAACGTGGTGGTCAGCTTCGCCACGCAGACCGGCGTGAGCTACCAGCTCCAGTCCAAGCAGACGATCGACGCCGTCTGGGCCAACCAGGGCGCGGCGGTCACGGGAACGGGAGCGACGGTCGAAGTGACCACGCCCTTCAATCCGGCCATCAACCTGTTCCTGCAGGTCGTGGCGCAATAGAGCGAATCACCCCGGCGGTCGGCCGTTTCCGGTCGCCGGGCTTGCCCCGAAATGGGATCGGCGGGCCTGGACATTAACCGTGTGTCGTCCAGGCCCGCCATTTGGTTGGAAACGGTGGGAATTCGGGGGACAGGGAGGGACGAGGTTTCATCGCGCAAGACACGGGGATGAGGAGGATTTCTGTCCGTAACCCATTTGTCACAATTGCGCCGCTTGGCCGTCACAACCGTCTTCCACCTTGGGCGTGTCCTGAACCGACAACCCATGCATCTCAAACCCGCCCATTCGCTGGTCCTGGCCGCCGCAGGCTTGATCGCCCTGGCCGCCGCCCCGACCGCCAACGCCCAGTCCGCCGACTCGCTCATCGACAAGCTGGTGGACAAGGGAATCCTGACCGTGGAAGAAGCGCAGGCCCTGCGCGACGAGGCCGACAAGGACTTCACCCGCACCCTTTCCTCCAAGAACGGGATGCCCGAGTGGGTCCAGGCCCTGAAGTTCAACGGCGATTTCCGTGGCCGCTTCGAAAGCATCTACGGCGACCAGACCGGTCTGAGCGACCGCAACCGCGTCCGCTACCGCCTGCGCTTCAGCGTCGTCGCCAGCCTCACCGATTCCTTCGAGGTGGGAATGCGTCTCGCCTCGGGCGAGGGCAACGACCCGATCTCGACCAACCAGTCCCTGACCGACAACGGCTCCAAGAAGCTGGTCAACATCGACCAGGCCTACGCCCGTTGGAAGGCGCTGAACACCGAGGAAATCACCGGCGCCTTCACCTTCGGCAAGATGGAGAATCCCTTCGTCTATTCCGACATGGTGTTCGACGGGGACTACACGCCGGAAGGGTTGGCCGGGCAGCTCGCCTATCGCCTGGACGACCAGCACACGCTCTCCTTCAACGGTGGCGGCTTCTCCCTGGAGGAGGTCGGCGGCAACCATTTCGATTCCTGGATGCTCGGCGCGCAGGCGCGTTGGGACGCGCTCTGGAGTCCGCACTTACAGACCACGGCCGGCGTGGGCGTGCTCGCCATCGTCGATCCCCGCAGCCTGACCGACGCGGGCGTGCCGAACATCAACTCCGGCAACACCCGCACCGGCGGCGTGCTGGACCACAACATGAACCCCGTGGTGGCGGACGCGGCCGCGACCTACACGCTGGAATCCTTCCCGATGTATAACGCGCCCTTCCCGATCCGGTTGGCGGGCGAGTTCATGCAGAACCCGGCGGCGCCCAGCGACCAGAACACGGGCTGGGCCGTGGGCGTGACCTTCGGCAAGGCCGGCAAGAAGGGCCTCTGGGAAGTCGGCTACCGCTACAAGCACCTGGAGGCCGACGCCTGGTATGAGGAGGTGGTGGACTCGGACTTCGGCGCCTTCAACGGCGGGGCCTACCGCAGCGGCACCAATCTGAAGGGCCACATCGTCCGCGCCAGCTACTCGCCCTACGACTTCCTGACCCTCGGCGCCACCTGGTTCCTGACCCGGCCGATCGACGAGACGCCCGCCGGCAACGACGATGTCATCCACCGTCTGCAGCTGGATGCGGCCCTCAAGTTCTGACGCCAAACCGTAACTTTCCCGGACAACCTTTTTACCGTCCAATCGATACAGCTATGAAAATGAACGCACGCCTCATCGCCCTCATGGTGGCCGGATTCGCCGCCACCTCCTCCTTCGCCGGAACCATCACGGCCAAGGGCTCCGACACCCTCGTGATCCTCGCCCAGAAGTGGGCCGAGGTTTACATGGGCAAGAACCCCGACACCAAGATCCAGGTCACCGGCGGCGGCACCGGCACCGGCTTCGCCGCGCTCCAGAACAAGACCACCGACCTCTGCAACGCCTCGCGCAAGATCAAGGCCAAGGAGATCACCGCCTGCGTGGAGGCCTTCGGCAAGCGCCCCACGGAATACAAGGTCGCCCTCGACGGCCTGTCGGTTTACGTGCACGAGTCGAACAAGATCTCGTCCCTGAGCCTGGAGGAACTGGAGGGGATCTTCACCGGCCAGATCAAGAACTGGAAGGAAGTCGGCGGCGAGGACGCCCCCATCGTCGTCTATAGCCGCGAGAACAGCTCCGGCACCTACGAGTTCTTCAAGGAGCACGTTTTGAAGGGCAAGGACTTCGCCGCCAGCGCCCAGACCATGCCCGGCACCGCCGCCGTGCTCCAGGGCATCGCCAAGGACAAGAACGCCATCGGCTACGGCGGCGCGGCCTACGGCGCGGGCGCCCGGCACATCAAGGTCTCCGCCACCAAGGGCGGCGAGGCCGTCGAGCCCACCGAGGAGAACGTCGTCAAGGGCACCTACCCCATCTGGCGCCATCTCTTCATCTACGTGAACCCTGCGCTCGACAAGGGCGAGGTCGCGGCCTACCTCAAGTGGATCCGCGGCGACGAGGGCCAGAAGCTGGTGAAGGACGTCGGCTACTATCCGTTGCCCGCCAATCTGCGCTCCAAGTAACCGATTGCTCGGTCACGGTTCCTCCTGCGACCGATTCACGGAGGGCGGATGTCGGCGTTGCATAAATGTCGTTTGGCAGCCGGTGTCCGCCCTCTCTAGTCTCCAAAACTGTGTCATTGAACCAACCACCGACCGCGAAGCGGAGCCAGGGCTGGATGGGCATCCACCGGGGCCACAAGGCGCGTCCGCTCGAATGGCTCGCCGAGAAGGCCATCTTCCTCGTCAGCTTCTCCACGATCCTGGTGGTCTTCCTGATCTTCGTCTTCATCGGCCGCGAGGCGCTGCCGATCTTCACCGGCCAGACGAAGAGCGTGTCGCTGGAGGATGCCCTGCCCGCCGCCGAGATGGTGGACAAGCCCGTCTCCGAGATCCTCGACTACCTGCACCTTTCCCCGGGCGACGTGCGCGAGCGCATCGTCCGCGCGGCCCGCGGTTCCAAGGAGCAGTTCGCCGAAGTGCCCGCCGGTGAACTGGCCGCTTCCCTCGAGGTCGAGACCAACGCCCTGACTGGCCGGCTGATCGAAAGTTTCCAACGTCCACTCGACGCCGGGGTGAAGGAGATGGTCCGCGCCACGCCCGCCCTTGCCGGACAGGAAGCCGCCGCCCGGAGCTGGCTCATCGTGCAGGTGCAGGACGTGATCCAGCTCCTGCTCGAGGTGCGCGAGGAGGACTTCGCCGAGAAGTCGAAGAAGCTCGCCGACAATCCCGACGCCCGCATCAACACCGCCGCGTGGCGCTACCTGATCCTCCCCTACCAGTGGAAGGGCTACGACAAGCCGGAATACATCTGGCAGCCCGTCGGCGACATCCACAAATACAACATCGTCCCTCTCCTCGTCGGCAGCCTGAAGACGACGCTCGTCGGCCTGCTCTTCGCCGTGCCTCTCGCGCTCGCCGCCGCCATCTACGTGTCCCAGCTCGCCCCGCCCAGGGTGAAGGAATGGGTCAAGCCCGCCATCGAGCTGCTCTCCGGCATTCCTTCCGTGGTCGTCGGCTCCTTTGCCCTGCTGGTGCTGGCCACGGTGCTCCAGAACGTCTTCGGCTACACCACGCGCCTGAACGCCTTCGTGGCCGGCATCGCGCTCGGGTTCGCCGTCATCCCCATCGTCTTCTCCATCGCCGAGGACGCGCTGACCAGCGTGCCGCGCAGCTACTCGCAGGCGGCGCTGGCCATCGGCGCGTCGAAGTGGCGGACCGCCTGGGACATCGTGCTTCCGGCCGCGCTGCCCGGCGTCTTCGCCTCCGTGGTCCTCGGCTTCGGCCGCGCCATCGGCGAGACCATGATCGTGCTGATGGTCTGCTCCGCGTCGGTCATGTCGTGGAACATCTTCGACTCCGCCCGCAGCATCACGACCACCATCGCCGCGGAGATGGCCGAAGCCGTCGCCGGTGGCCACCACTACCGGATCCTCTTCACCCTCGGCGCGCTGCTGTTCGCCGTGACGTTCGTGACCAACTTCATCGGAGACATGGTCATCCACCGCCTGAAAGGACGCCTCGAAGGCCGCAAATGAGCACGAGCCCCGTCAACGGTCCCGCCCGCAGCCTCACGCAGGGCAAGCGCGACTTCGCCTCGTCCTTCTGGACGGCGACCACGCTGCTCGCCACGTCGCTGATCCTCGTCATCCTGATCTGGATCGTCGGCGACATCGTCATCCACGGCCTGCCCGGGCTCTCCTGGCGCTTCGTCTTCACCACGCCGGAGAAGGACTTCTTCGAGCCCGGTTCCGCCGCCGTCCTGCCGATGGTCGTCGGCACCACCATCCGCGTGCTGGTGATGACGCTGTTCGTCCTGCCCATCGGCGTGGTCACGGCCGTGTATCTCACGGAATACGCCCACACCACCTCCGTCTATACGCGCATCATCCGCTCGGCCATCGCCAACCTCGCGGGCGTCCCGAGCATCGTCTTCGGCCTCTTCGGCCTCGGGTTCTTCATCAACTTTCTCGGGAAGGGCATCGACCAGATGACGGGCGCGACGTCGCCCGAGTTCGGCCAGCCGGCCGTCATCTGGGCCTCGCTCACCCTGGCGGTGATGACGCTGCCGGTGATGATCGTGGCCACGGAGGAATCGCTGAAGGCCATCACGCCCGGCCTGCGCGAGGCCAGCCTCGCCCTCGGCGCGACCAAGCTCCAGACCATCGTCCGCATCGTCCTGCCCAACGCCCTGCCCGGCATCATGACCGGCGCGATCCTCGCCATCAGCCGCGCGGCGGGCGAGGTGGCCCCGATCCTCTTCACCGGCGCGGCCTACTACATGGCCGACCTGCCGTCCAAGCTGACGGACCAGTTCATGGATCTCGGCTACCACACCTTCGTGCTCTCCACCCAGTCGCCCGACATCGAGAAGACGCGCCCGATCCTCTACGCCACCGTCCTCGTGCTGCTGCTGCTGACCTTTTCGCTGAACGCCTTCGCCATCGTGGCGCGCGCCCGGATGCGCCGCGCCATGCGGGCGGGACACTGAGAAACCCCTTCCCATGGCCGCCATCCAACTCGCCAAGACCGCCGCGCCGACCGCCTCCGGAACCCCGGCCGCCGCCGGGCCGCCCCTCATCCAGACCCGTGGTCTGGAGCTGTTCTACGGCCAGAGCCGCGCGCTCAAGGGCATCGACATCGACATCCCCGAGCGCCTCGTCACCGCCTTCATCGGCCCCTCCGGCTGCGGCAAGTCCACGTTCCTCCGCTGCTTCAACCGGATGAACGACCTCATCGACAGCGTCCGCATCACCGGCGAATGCCGCATCGGCGGCGAGGAGATCAACGCTCCGGACATCGACGTCATCGAGCTCCGCAAGCGCGTCGGCATGGTCTTCCAGAAGTCCAACCCCTTCCCAAAGTCCATCTACGAGAACATCGCCTACGGCCTGCGCCTGCACGGCCTGAAGGACAAGGCCAAGCTGGACGAGGTGGTGGAGAAGAGCCTGCGCGGCGCCGCCCTGTGGGACGAAGTGAAGGACCGGCTGCACAGCAGCGCGCTCGGCCTCTCCGGCGGCCAGCAGCAGCGCCTCTGCATCGCCCGCACCATCGCCATCCGCCCCGAGATCATCCTCATGGACGAGCCCGCCAGCGCGCTCGACCCCATCGCCACCGCCAAGGTCGAGGAGCTGATCCTGGAGCTGAAGAAGGACTTCACCATCGTGATCGTGACCCACAACATGCAGCAGGCCACGCGCATCTCGGACTTCACCGCCTTCTTCTACCTGGGCGAGCTGATCGAGCACGACTCGACCGCGAAGATCTTCACCAACCCGGCCAAGAAGCAGACCGAGGACTACGTCACCGGCCGCTTCGGCTGAGCCCCGTCCTGAATTTTCAATTGGCTGATCAACAATTTTGAATCCCCGTTCGCCATGACCCACTTTGAAACCGAACTCGCGAAGCTGAAGGACATGCTGCTGACGATGGGCAGCCACGCCGAGACCTCCGTCCTCAGCGCCATCCGTGCGCTCATCGACCGCGACGACGAACAGGCCCGGGCGGTGAAGAACAACGACACCGTGCTCGACCAGTTCGAGATCGACATCGACGAGGCCGCCCTGCTCCTCCTCGCCAAGGCCCCGCTCGCCCGCGACCTCCGCCTCATCACCGTGGCGATGAAGATTTCCCAGAACCTCGAGCGCGTCGGCGACGAGGCCACCACCATCGCCCGCCGCGCCATCGAGCTGAACACCGAGCCCCAGCTCAAGCCCTACGTGGACCTGCCCCGCATGGCCAACATCGCCATCGACATGCTCCGCGAGGCCCTCGGCGCCTTCGTCTCCGGCGACGCCGACAAGGCCCGCAAGGTCATCCCCCGCGACAAGGAGGTGGACGAGGTGAACCGCCAGCTCCAGCGCGAGCTGACCAGCTTCATGATCGAGAAGCCCACCACGATCAGCCGCTGCCTCAACCTCATGACCATCTCCAAGAGCCTCGAACGCATCGCCGACCACGCCAAGAACGTGGCCGAGGAGGTCGTCTTCCTGCTCGAGGCGAAGGACATTCGCCACGAGAACCCCGCCGCATGAACCCCTCGCCGTCGCCGTCGTCGCAACCCGCCCCGCCCCGCGTCCTCGTGGTCGATGACGAGGAGGACATCGTGGAGTTGATCCGCTTCAACCTCCACAACGCCGGATTCGACGTCGTCACCGCCGGCACCGGCACCGAGGCCCTCCGCCAGGCCCGTATCACGGAGCCCGACATCATCCTGCTCGACGCCATGCTGCCGGAGCTCGACGGCTTCGCCGTCTGCGAGATTCTCCGCCGCGAGCCCGAGACCGCCGCGACGCCCGTCATCTTCGTCACCAGTTGGGGCTCCGAAGACGCCCGCGTGCTCGGCCTCCAGTTCGGCGGCGACGACTACGTGGTGAAGCCCTTCAGCCCGAAGGAACTCGTCCTCCGCGTCAAAAACATCCTGGGCCGGCCCCGCGCCGCCTGAACCCTTTTCCCTCCCATGAAGCCCAAAATCCTGGTCATCGACGACGAGCCGGATGCCGTCGATCTCGTCGCTTTCAACCTCCGCGAAGCCGGCTACGAAGTCGTCACCGGCGCCGACGGCAACGAGGCCCTGAAGAAGGCCCGCGAACACGTGCCCGACCTCATCGTCCTCGACCTCATGCTGCCCGAGGTGGACGGCCTGGAGGTCTGCAAGATCCTCCGCCGCGACCCCGCCGTCTCCCACGTCCCCATCATCATGCTCACGGCCAAGGCGGCGGAGATCGACCGCGT
>CBFGQE010000040.1:0-12418 GCA_965650815.1 uncultured bacterium | reverse complement strand
GTTCAGGCGGTCGATCTCGCCGCAGGCGTAGAGCTGTTCGATGAAGGCTTCGTCCTTGGTGATGGCGGAGCAGGCCAGGGTGTAACCGATGTGCTTCAGCATCTCAGTCTGCGGCACCTGCACCACGGTGGCGAAGGGGCAGAGGTATTCCCGGTTGTAGAGCGGATGGGTCACGCTTTCGGCGTGGATGATGGTCGGACGCAGGTAAACGCCGCCCTCGTAGTTCACCTTGCGCGGGCCGTTGCGATACTTCGCGGTCACGTCGGTCGCGCCGGGAGTCTTGAGGCCGTCCTCGATCTGGGCGTCGATGAAATCGGCCATCTTGAGGTTGGCGAAGCCGGAGAGCTTGGCGTTCTCGTCGTTGTTCGGCAGCGGGGCGAAGGGCCCGATCTTCTGGGCGAGCGCGTCGGCGATCTCGGCGGCGTATTTCGGCACGAGGATGGCGGAGGCGTTGATGCAGGAGCGGCCGCCGTTGTCGCTGATGGACGCGGCCATGACGTCGATGTAGTCGCGCCAGTTCTCGATCTGGTCTTCGCCGATGAGGAACTTGCTCCAACCGGGCCCGTGCAACTGGATCGCCGGGTTGTTGGCGTATTGGGCCATCGTGTTCTTGTCGCCGAAGATGAGGGCGCGGCCGCAAGTCTTGAGGATCTCGCCCGCACCTTCGTGGTCGGTCGGATAATAGCCGAAGGCCTCGGCGGGCGCGCCGGCGGCGATGAATGCCTGGATCAGGCGATAGGGCGTCCAGGGCTCTTCCTTGCCGGGTTTGATCACGACGGGCGTCTTCAGCGCGATGGAGGGAAGCCAGAGGGAATTCACCGCCGGGGAATTGCTCGGCATGACCAGTCCGAGCGCATGGCAGGCGGGGAAGAAGCTCAAGCGGGTGCCGAACTGTTCGCCCTGGCCGTGGTCGATGATCGAGAAATCGAGCCCGCGCGAGAGTCCGTTAAGGATATCCTGCATGTGGGTGAGCGCGTAGTGGATCTTGGCCATGTTGCGCCGGACCATGACCCACGGCAGGCCGGAAGTGCGGGAAAGCGTCTCGATGTATTCCTGCGCGGACTGGGTGTGGCCCTGGTCGCCGAGCGGCAGCGTGCCGTTGAGGAAATGTTCGCCGGCCTTGGCGCTGATCTCGATGAGTTGGGCCACGGTGAACTTGTTCAACGCCTTCCTGGCCTCGCTGATCTTCTGGAGATCCTTGCGGACGATGCCGGCGTTGACCGTGCTGACCTTGGCGACGACCTCGCCGGTCTTGTGGTCCTTGACCTCGATCTGGTCGAGGGACTCGTAGCTGCGACCGCGGCGGAGAACGGGAATGTGGGGAAGGGCGCTCATGTTCGTGGGACGAATTGGTAGCCGATCCCGCGCCGCTGGCAAATCCTACGTTTACGTATCAAGCGAGCTGGAGCGCGCAACGAAAGGCCCCCGGCCGGAGAACCGGCCGGGGGTTGCGTAGGGAGGGAGGGAGGTTGGGGCGGACAGATCACGCGGCGTGGGCCACGCGGTCTTCTCCGGCGGTGGAGATGTCCTGGGCGCCGGCAGTCTCAAGGACCTGCTTGGCCACCCGGACGGAATTGGAATCGTCGGTGTGGACCGAGACGAGGATGTTGCCCTGCTCGATCTTGCCCGCGTAGCGCTTGGCGACGTATTCGGGGATGCCCATGCCGACGAGCGCCCCGGCCAGACCGCCGACAGCGGCTCCCACGGCCACGCCGCTAAGCGCAGCCATGATGGGCCCGGCGGCGATCAACGGCCCCACGCCGGGGATGGCGAGGGCGCCGATGCCGGCCATGAGGCCGAGAGCCCCGCCGATGATTCCGCCGGTGCTGGCGCCGGTGACGGCGCCTTCGGGAGCTTTGGAGCACTTTTCATGGGCGAAGTCCCGGCTCGTGGTCTGGTCCGGCAGGAGGATGGAGACATCGTCCCGGGAGAATCCCACGACGCGGAGGCGTTCCAGGATGTCCTCGGCCTGCGGGAGGGAGGTGGCGATGGCATAGACGGCTTTGTTCGACATAACGTTCCTTTCGTAACTGGGTTGGTTGAGGTGAACGGGTCAGCGGGTCGCGACCGAGGCGGACACTTCGAGCTGGTTGTCGATCTTCGAGCGGTCCACCACGGAGGCGGCCAGATCCTCGATCGTGTTCTTTTCCCACAGGCTGTTCACGGGGCCCTTGAGGGTCACTTCGCCCTGGACGGTGATGATCTTGATGTTCTGCGCGTTCATCGAGAGCCCGTCCTTGGCGACGACGGCGCGGCGGATGTCGCGCGTGATCTCCAGATCGGAGGCGGCGTTGCTCTGGTCCTCGGCCGTCTTGGTGTCGGCCTGGAGCGCCGGGCGGTTGCGGGCGGAATTGTCCGCCTTGGGCCAGACCATCGGCGCGTTCGGATCGAAGTAGGGATCGACCTTGTAGGACTCATAGACGCGGGCGATGAAGGTGGTCTCCTGCGCCTCCGTCCAGGCGTCGGGCTGGAAGCGCGGCGAGTCCAGGAGCGTCTCCTTGGACACGTCGAGCACGAGGTGCTCGTCCTGGTTGGAGAACCGCATCGCGGTCGGCGGCACCACGCTCACTTCGTCGGCGATGCCGAGGAAGCCGCCGGTGGAGAGCAGCACCTGGTTCACGCGGCCGTGGGTGAAATCCACCAACAGGTCGCGCACGTCGCCGAGCGACTGGCCCTGGGGCGTCTTCACCGGCATGCCGATCACCTTCGAAGCGCGGACCAAGTGGCCCAAATGCTGGTGGCCGGGATCGGCGGAAACCTCGGTCTTCTTCACCGCCACGAAGTAGGGTTCCACCTCGTAGTAGCGATAGACCTCGGCGACCTTCACGGAATCGGACGCTTCGTCCCAACGCTCGCCGGTCATGCGCGGCGCGCTCTTGAAGCGTTCCTTGCTGATGTTGAGCCGCAGCGGCTGCTTGTCCGGCGTCAGCTCGAAAGCGCCCGGCGGCACGGCCGTCAGCCTGTCGCCGAGACCGAGGAAACCGCCGGAGGAAACGATCACCTGCGCGATGCGGCCCGAGTCGGTGTCGATGGCGAGATCGTCGATGGTGCCGAGCTTTTCGTCCTCGGCGTTGCGCACTTCACGGCCGATCAGGTCGTCCGCACGGGAAATGGGGCCCAAGGGCTCTTTGTGAGTGATGCCTGCCCGTTTGGTCCATTCGGCATGGCCCTTTTGCGGCAGGTCGCTGGCCTTCGGCGACGTCGCGTGGTCGGCCCACGCCGGAACCGTGATCGCCGCGACCAGAAAGCCGGAAGAGATGGATGGAAACTTCGATTTCATGGTTGCCTCTCGTAGTCAGGGTTGTTGTCGAGGTCGGCTGGCCCAATCCGCCGACCGTGTTGCCCTTCCATGAGCGGGTGGCATACCAGCGAACGGCGTTCCGCATTTTTCATTGAATTCCAACGGTTTGCGGCTGTCTTTCCCTGCGCGTGCTCCCGCCTCCGCTTGCAGCCTGCAACGGCGGATCACCCGCTTCTGCACGGTGCGGGACCCGTTGAAGCCGGAATCCATCCTCTGCGCCTGCTCCTGCCGGAGATTTGCTTCCCTCGTGGCTTCGCGGCTACAACGCCCGCCCGTGTCCGAAACCGATCCAACCGCTGCCACGCTGGAAGCCCGCCTCGCCGCGCTCTCGGCGACGCTCGGCGCGTTGCGCCATCCGCAACAGCGGCTCGGCAAGCTGGTCGATCTCGCCCGCGCGCGGCCACCGATGCCCGAGGCGTTGCGCCGCGACGAACACCTCGTGCCCGGCTGCCAGGTGAGGCTCTGGTTCGTGCGGGAGTTCCACGAAGGCCGCTGCCGCTTCCGGACCGATTCCGACGCCGTCACGTTGAAGGCGTTGACCGGTCTCTTCTGCGATCTGGCCAACGAACTTCCTCCCGAAGAGGTCGCCCGCTTCAACGCCGACTTCCTCGACGATCTCGGCATCCTGAAGCAACTCGCCGAAAGCCGCCGCGCCACGGTGCTCCGCGTGGCGGAGTCGATGCGGGAATTTGCCAAGGGACGGATGCCGAATGCCGGATGCCCGATTCCGGACAACGGAACTTCGCCGCAGGAAATCCATCCGGCATCCGGCATCCGGGAGCAGGGAATTCTCCCTACTTTCGATGCCCACAACCATCTCCAGGACGAACGCTTCGCCGGTCGGCAGGACGAGATCGTCGCCGCCTGTCGCGCCGTCGGCGTGCAGCGCATGGTCGTCAACGGCGCGTGCGAGGAGGATTGGCCCGTGGTCGCCGACTTGGCCCGACGCTTCCCGGGCTTCGTCGTGCCGAGCTTCGGCTATCACCCGTGGTATCTCCACGAACGCACGGCGCGTTGGCGGGAAACGTTGGTCGAATTCCTCGAGCGCACCCCTGGTGCGGTGATCGGCGAGATCGGGATCGACCGCTGGATCATCGACCAACCGCCTCAGCTTCGTCGGCGCTACGGCGCGGCTCTGGCGGAGCACGAACCGGCTCCCTTGGCCGAACAGGAAGACGCCTTTGTCTGGCAACTGCGCCTTGCCGCCGAGCGCAACCTGCCCGCGAGCATCCACTGTTTGTAGGCCTGGGGCCGATTGGAGGACTTGCTGCGCACCCATCCACGGCCCGCGTGCGGCTTCCTTCTCCATAGCTACAGCGGCCCGGCCGAGATGGTGCCGGTCTTCGCGCGGCTGGGAGCCAGCTTCGGTTTTCCCGGCTATTTCCTCCACGAACGCAAGGCCCGCCAACGCGAAGCCTTCCGCCACGTCCCGCCGGATCGGCTGCTCATCGAAACCGATGCGCCGGATCAATCCCTCCCATCGCCCACGCACGTGCTGTCCGCCCCCGACGGCACCGCGCTGAACCATCCGGCCAATCTTCCGGACATCCTGCGTGGTTTGGCCGAAGTCTTGGGAAAAGGGGAAGAACCCCTGTCCCGGCAAATCGCGGACAATTTCCTCCGGCTCTTCGGCCCGGGGCGTCCATAGCCGTCACGGTGGCTGGGCCCAGGCCGGCGCGGGTTTTGAATCCCGCTCAGTCGGCGGTGGCTTTCGCCGCGCGATCCAACGCCTCCAGCATCCGGCTCTTGGTGAAGAGCTCGGGCAGGATCTCCGGTTGAGCACCGGGTTTTCCGGGATAGACCAGCACGAGCGGAACGCCGGCGCGTCCGTGGCTGAGGATCTCCTTCGCCATGTGGTCCGGGGTCTGGGTGAAGTCGCCGAGCAATGGCTGGAAGTTCAACGCCTTCAGCCTTTCGGCCACTTCGGGCACCTCGATGGCGTTGCGCTTGTTCACCTGGCAGTTGATGCACCAGTCGGCGGTGAAATCGACCAGCACGGGGCGACCGGCGGCCTGGGCTTGGGCGATGGCTTCGAGGCTCCAAGGTTGCCAGGCAATGCCGTGCTTGGAATCGATGGCTCCAGCGGAGGCTGTCTGGACCGGCGGATTGCGCCAGCCGAGTTCGCGCTCCAGAGCCCAGCCGTAACCGGCGAGGAGAAAGACGCCGACGAAGGCCCAGGCCAATCCTTGGTGCTGGCGACCGCGCTGGATGAATTCGCCGAAGATCCACGCGGCGACGGCGAGGAAGACGAGGAACAATCCCAGCCAGAGCGCCTTTCCGGGAAAGAGCGCCGCCGCGACCGTGAAGAGCCACACCGCCGTGGCCAGCATCGGGAAGCCCATCGCCACCTTGAACCGCTCCATCCATGCGCCGGGCTTCGGCAGGAACTTCAGCCAGTTCGGCCGGAAGCTCAGGAGGAGATACGGCGCGGCGAGTCCGGCCCCGACGGCGAGGAACATGGCCAGCACGGTCAGCGGCGATTGGCTCGGGGCGAGGGCATAACCGACGGCGGCGCTCAGGATCGGCGCGGTGCAGGACACGCCCATCACCGTGGCGAAAACGCCGTTGAAGAACGCGCCGCCCAGCCCTTCGCCGGAACCGGCGCGGTTGGCGGCGTCCATGACGCGGCCGGAGAGCGTGATCTCGAACACGCCGAAGAGGCTCAGCGCCATCAGCACCATCAGCGAACAGAGCACGACGAGAAACACGGGGTTTCCGAACTGGCTGCCCCAGATGAAGGTGCCACCCGCAGAACGCACGCCGAGGACGATGGCCGCCATCGCGGCGAACGAGGCGAGCACCCCGGCCGAATAGACCAGCCCGTGCAGCCGCACCTTGGCCGGATCGGAACGGTTCTGGCCGACCACGCCGAGGATCTTCAGCGCGATGACCGGCAGCACGCAGGGCATGATGTTGAGGATAAGCCCGCCGATGAAGCCGAGACCGAGCTGGACGAGCAGCGAAGCGATGGAGGCGCTGGGCGGGGCGGGGGCGGCGGAGGCAGACGCCGTGGTCGAGGCCGCAGGCGGTTCCCCGACCGGTAGCGCGACGGCGTAGCCGGTGGCCTTGGAGCTGGAGGCGTCTTCGGTGAGGACGCCCGAGATTTCCGAGGGCCAGGCGCCTTCTTCGAGAGCCACATTGAGCAGGATCTTGCGGGTGTCTGGCCCGGACTGGCCGACGGTGGTCTTGGCGGCAACGAGCAGTCCGGGGTTGGGGCGGGGAAGAAAATCGGCTCCGGCCAAGGAAGTTTTCCACTCGATGGCGAGCGTGCGGTTCGTGGCGTTTCCATCCGCCCAATAGGCGCGGACATCGGCTCCAGAAATCTTGGGAAGGCGCGCCTGCGCGGCGGCGAAGAGGGCGGAATGGGCCGACGCCGTCCGTTCCGTCCCGATGACCAGCTCCGCCTCCACGGTGGCGCTGCCAGGGAGGCAGAGCTTTTCGCACTCCAGCCAGGAAACCTTGGCGGAGAGCTTCGCCGTTCCGGCCGGAGCATCGGCCGCGATGGTCAACGGCACGAGCAGGACGGCTTCGTCGTGGTAGCCGAAGGTGGTTTCGCCGCCGATGACGACCTTCTCCGGCACGGGCCATTGGATCGCGCCGTTGGTCACGCCGGGCGGCAACGTCCAGCGGATCTTCGTCGCGTAGCCGGAATCGCCGGAATTCTCCCAGTAGGTGTGCCAGCCGGGGTTCATCTTGAGCTGCACGGCGGCCATCACGGTGTCGCCGGGGCGCGCCTGCGCGGCGTCTAGGAAGAGCGTGGCGGCCGTGTTGGCGGCCTGGGCGCGGCCGGTGGCCAGCAGCACCAGCAGCGCGATGGCGAACAGCTTTCGGACCATGATCATGGGTGGGTAAATTGCCCCGTGGGCCGGGTTTGTCGAAGGGTTTGATGGTCGAAGCGGCTGCCGGTTCCCCGGATCGGCGCGGGCCTTGCCGTCGGCCCGCGCTCGGGCAGAGTGCGGCCATGCCATCCGAATTCCGCTGGCTCCGGACCGGCCGCGAGGCTTACGCGCAGATGCTCGAGGCCATCCAGGCGGCGGTGTCGTCCGTCCGGCTGGAGACCTACATCTTCAAGGACGACGCGGTCGGCCGCAGGGCGTTGGAAGAGCTGGTCAAAGCCCGTCGGCGCGGGGTGCAGGTGCGGGTGCTGATCGACGCGTTCGGCAGCGTGGAGCTGCGCGATTCGTTCTGGAACCCCTTCCGCGCCGTCGGCGGCGAGATGCGCTGGTTCAACCCGATCGCGCTGAAACGGTTCAGCTTCCGCGACCACCGCAAGATCTTCGTCTGCGACGAGAAGGTGGCCTTCATCGGCGGGTTCAACATCGGCGACGAATACGCCTCCGACGGCGTGGAATCGGGCTGGCGCGATCTCGGCATGAAGATCACCGGTCCGGCGGCGGCGGAGCTGGCCCGGGCCGTGGACCAGATGTTCGAGCTGGCCGAATACAAACACACGCGGCTGGCGCAGTTCCGCCACAGCCTGCGCCGGGCGGAGCATCTGGACGAGAAGGGGCTGCTCTTCCTCACAGCGCCGGGTTTCGGCCGCACGCCGTTCAAGACCATGCTTCATGCGGATCTCCGCTACGCCCGGGACGTGGCGATCATCTCCGCCTACTACCTGCCGACGGCCAAGCTGCGGCGCGACCTGCACCGCGTGGTGAAGCGCGGGGGACGCGTCCAACTCGTCCTGCCCGGCAAGTCCGACGTGCCGCTCATGCAGATGGCCACGCGCAGCCTGTATCGCCGGATGCTGAAGGCCGGGCTCCGCGTCGCCGAATACCAGCCGCAGGTCCTGCACACGAAGATGATCGTGCTGGACGACATCGTGTATGTCGGCTCGCTGAACCTCGACACCCGCAGCCTGCACATCAACTACGAGGTCATGCTCCGGATCGACGACGCGCGGCTGGCGGCGGAAGGGCGGGAGATCCTGGCGGCGGACCTGAAGCACTGCGTGCAGCTCGAGTTCGAGGCGTGGAAACGGTCGCGGTCCTGGTGGCACCGGTTGAAGGGCAAGCTGGCCTACTACCTCCTCTTCCGCCTCGACCCGCTGGTGGCCTCGCGCCAGTTGCGCCGCTCGATGGTGTCGGGGAGCTGAGCGCCATCCGGATGCGCCCGGACCGGCGGTGCTTCCCGTGCTCTCGGCCTCGCTCCGGCTAAGGCCATTCCCGGCATTCGCCGTCGGCCCAGTGCTTGCGCTCCATTCGGCCGAGGCGGTTGGTGCCGATGGCCGTTTTCAGGTAGCCGCTGGGATACCAGGCCCGGGCCTCGCCGGAAGGCCGGTCGTTCTTCATCGCGATCTCCTCGGCGAGCTGTCCGTTCTCGTGCCAGGCGCGGAAGACTCCCTCCATCTTGCCGGCGACGAGCGTGGCTTCCGAGCGCTTCGCACCGGAGGCATACCAG
Organism: uncultured bacterium; assembly: GCA_965650815.1. Taxonomy (GTDB): domain Bacteria; phylum Verrucomicrobiota; class Verrucomicrobiia; order Limisphaerales; family CANJSG01; genus CANJSG01. The sequence goes on along the minus strand of CBFGQE010000040.1, from coordinate 3,717 downwards.
TGGGTGCGCACGCCGTCGGGCTGGCCCGAAATGAAGAACTCCCGCGCCTCGACGGCCCCGTTCGTGTGCCAGCTCTCGGACAGGCCCTCCAACTGGCCATTGCGGACGGTGCGCCGGGACTTCAGCACGCCGGGGGCGTAGAATTCGACCAGGTCGCCGCTGAAGCGGGAGCCGTCGTTGGTCCGGACCAGGAAGCCGTTTTCCGAGGCGAGATGGTCGAGCGTGCAGATCGTCTCAGGATTGCTGGAGGAGATGCGGACCAGCACGCCGAGGACGACGACGGCGGCGACCACCATGGCGACCGGGAGACGAACGGAGTTCGCCGGGCGTGGCTTGGGATCGGGAACCTGGAACGACATCCGAATCAGAACGGTTGGACGACGTGGTTGGCCCGGGAAAGCACGGGCAAGGATTGGTGATCGAGGCCAAGAACGTAGCCGAAGCCCCGGGGCAGGTCGAGGAGAGCTTCCGTGAGCCGGGCGACGGTGGGACGCGAGGTTCGGGTCCCGTCGGCTGGGCGACGGAGGCGGCGGTTTTGCAGGTTGGGCAACGGCGACGGCATGGCTGAGGTCCGTGGACGGACGAGAGGTATTTCGTCCCGCCGCGAGCAAGCTTGAGGGTCCGTCGCTCAAATCGCCCGGGCGGGATACCGGAACCGGTTCCCGCGCTTGCCAAGCCGGGCCGCGCTCGGGCGTGATGGCTCGACGCTTTTGCCATGTCGCTGCCCTACAAGATCGCCACGCTGCTCTACGCCTTCAACGAAGCCGACGAGGTCCTGTTGATGGAGCGCAGCCAGGAGCCGAACCGGGGGCTGTGGAGCCCGCCGGGAGGCAAACTGAAGACCGAGACCGGCGAATCGCCCCACGCCTGCGCGTGCCGCGAAGCCGCCGAGGAAATGGGCGTGTCCCTGTCCCCGACGGACCTGCACCTGACGGGAATCGTGAGCGAGGTGGGCTACCTAGGGGCCGCGCATTGGCTGATGTTCCTTTTCGAGGTGAGGCCGCGTCTGCGCATGTTGCCGTCGCCGCACCGGGAAGGGCGCTTCGGTTTTTTTCCAAAGGACGGACTGGCGAAACTCGCTTTGCCGGAGACGGATCGGGAGCAGATCTGGCCGCTTTTCTGGCTGAACCGGGGCGGCTTTTTCGCGGCCCATTGTCACTGCCTCGGAAACGGCGGGTATCGATGGACCGTGGAACAGGGAGCCGGTTTGGGGAATCGCTGAGACGGGCAGGCCCGAAGCGCAAATGAGGAGTTTCCCGACTTGCCGGATGGCGAAACGGGGACACTTTTGACTTAAAGTCTGCGGCTGCGCGCCGATCTTCCCATCAGCCCGTAGGTGTGTCTGGTCGTTCCCTAGGGGTGCTTTTTCCCGACTATGAAAAACACTCGACCCAGGACTCTTGGCCAAGGATGGACCGTTGGACGCCGCGTGGCGGCCGGTTTCGCGGTGGTGGTGGCGGCCTGCGTGCTGACCGGAACCGTCTCGTGGTTCGGCCTCGGCACCATTGGCCGCAGCGCCCGACAGATCACCACCGACACGCTCCCGAGCTACCGGGCGATCAACCTCATCGGCGTGCTCAACCGCGACAACTTCATCCTCGCCCAGCGCTACGCCATGACTTCGGACGAGGCGCTCCGCAAGAAGCTCGCGGCCGAGATGAAGGACAACTCGACGGTCATGTCCGGCTATTTCGAGACCTTCGACAAGCTGTCCGCCACCGCCGAGGAACGGAAAATCTTCGAGGAGATGAGCGCCCTGCGCGCGCCCTACATCGACGCCCGCAAGGAAATGGTCGCCATGAGCGACCAGGGCAAGGGCGCGGAAGCCGCCGCCGTGATGGAGCAGAAGGTTTACCCGGCCTTCGCCGCCTACGCCGCAAAGATCCGCGAAGCTATGGAACTGACCGAGAAGGCCGGGGCCACGGACGGCGAAGCGATCCTGGGCAGCGTTCGTTTCGGCGAACGGGCCGTCGGCGTCGGCGCGTCGGTCGCCGCGCTGCTGGGACTGGTCGTCGCGCTCGGCATTTCACGGTCGGTGGTCCGCATTCTCCAGGACGTGTCGGACCGGCTGCGCTTGGGTTCGAGCGAAGTGACGACGGCCTCCAGCCAGGTGTCCGCCGCGAGCCACACCCTGGCCACGTCCGCCAGCGAGCAGGCCGCATCGCTGGAGGAGACCAGCGCGTCGCTCACCGAGATCGGCAGCATGACGCGGCGCAACGCGGAGAACGCCCGTTCGGCCAATCAACTCGCCACCCAGACCCGTTCCGCCGCCGAGAGCGGCGCGGGCGACATGGCCGAGATGACCCGCGCGATGGACGACGTGCAGCAGGCCAGCAGCAACATTTCCAAGATCATCAAGACCATCGACGAGATCGCGTTCCAGACGAACATCCTCGCCCTGAACGCCGCCGTCGAAGCCGCCCGCGCGGGAGAGGCCGGGGCCGGCTTCGCCGTCGTGGCCGACGAGGTTCGCAGCCTGGCCCAGCGCAGCGCCAAGGCCGCCCGCGAAACGGCGGACAGCATCGAGGACGCGATCGGCAAGAGCCAGCGCGCCGTGGCCATCAGCGGCCGCGTGGACGGGCAGCTCAAGGAGATCGTGGGCAAGGTGCGCGAGGTGGACCTGCTCGTGGGCGAGATCGCCAGCGCCTCGGCCGAACAGGACCAGGGCATCCAGCAAATCGCGAAGGCGGTTACTTTGCTCGACGGCACCACGCAGTCGAACGCCGCCACATCCGAGGAAAGCGCCGCCGCCGCCGAGGAACTCAGCGCCCAGGCGCGGATGCTCCAATCGGCCGTGGAGGATCTCCAGCAGTTGATCGGTGGAGCGGAAGCGGAGCCGGAGGCATCCCGGCCAACGAAGTCGGCGTCTCCCGCTCCTGTGGAGCCCATCAGCCCTTCGGCAGAAGCCGCCGCCGCTTTGCCGTTGCCGTCTCCGACAACGACCGTGACGCTGAAGACCGACGATTCACCCACGCGCAAGACCGCCCCGGAAAAACCAGCCACCAAGACGCCGCCCGAAGGCGACTCCGGCTTCATGAGTTTCTGAAGCGGAACGAGCATCCGACAACACGGGCTTGGAGTTCTCGGTCGAGCCGATCCATGGAATCCGTCACGGCTTCCATGCTTCCCGGAGAAAATTCTTGGGCTATTGCCGCAAGTCGGACGCGACGAGGCCGTCGGCGAGCTGGACCACGCGGGGGGCGGTGGCGGCGAGGGCGTTGTCGTGCGTGGCGATGATCAGGGTCATGGACCGCTCGGTCTGGAGGTCGCGCAGGAGCCGCATGATCTCGTCGCCGGTGTGAGAATCGAGGTTGCCGGTGGGTTCGTCGGCGAGGAGGAAGGCGGGATCGTTGATCAGCGCGCGGGCGATGGCGACGCGCTGCTGTTCGCCGCCGGAAAGCTCGGACGGCCGATGGTCGGTGCGTTCGGCCAAACCGACTCGGCGGAGAAGTTCCATTGCTTTGGCCCTCGTGGCCGAAGTTGCGGCGCGGGCCATGCGGGCGGGCAGACAGACGTTCTCCAGCGCGCTGAGTTCCGGCAGGAGATGGTAGGCTTGGAAGACGAGGCCGACGCGGCGGTTGCGCAGCCGGGTCAGGCCCGAGTCGGAGAGTTTTTCGATCGGCTGGCCGTCGAGGACGATCTTGCCGGAGTCGGGTCGGTCGAGGCCGCCGAGGAGATGGAGCAAGGTGCTCTTGCCCGCGCCGGACGCGCCGCGCA